>NZ_JBHXQZ010000060.1:0-51420 GCF_042717095.1 Streptomyces sp. NPDC058632
ACCACATGCCGTGACCGCCGGGTCAAGGGGGACCTGCACCGCTTCAAGGAGTTCATCGAGGGCAGTGGTGGTGAGACGGGTGCCTGGCGCGGACGGATCCGGCCGGAGAATCCTGGTTCCACCCTCTGAGGACTCAGGGCGCACGGCAGAGGCGCTCCTGCGCTGTCAGCGGTCACCGGCCCGCCGAGCCGCTCGGCCGGCCGTACCGACGCCCGGCGGCGCGCGACGATGTCACATGATCAGGACCACCAGCATGCCGATCAGCCCGATCGCCACCAGTGCCACCACGGCCATGATCAGAGCCAGCGGCATCGGTCCCCAGCCCTTGCGCAGTTCGGGCGGCTCCGGATGGGAGATGCCATAGGTGCCCCCTTCGGCGGGTGGCGTCTCACCGGGGGGCGTCTCACCGGGGGGCGCATCACCGCCCGGCTCGGCTCCCGGGGTTCGCCTCGGGTCGGGATCAGGAGTCGTCATGACGGACACTCCTTTCGGGGCGCAGGTGAGGACGTGTTGCGTGACGTATCACTGAGGGGGCCGGGCGGCGCCGATGTCGCCGGGAGCCGGCTCCGGGTCGCGCTCGACAGCCGGGTCGCGGGGGAGACGACGCCCACCGGGTGCCGCTCTCCGCCGACCACCGCACGTACCACCAGGTCACGGTCACCGACATGCCGAGTCATGGAACCGTCCCTCCGTGGTGTGGGCGGTGGATTCACCGCCGCCCGGCCCGAGTACCCGTAAGCGACGGTTCCCCACGCTCTCGGCCGACCGGAAGCGGCGAGTCCGGCGACCCGGACGTCGCACGGAGTTCCCGCCATCCGGGGAGACATTGCGGGCGGGGCCCACCGCCTGCCGTTTCGCTCGGCCCGGACGGGGTATTCCGGGCCCAATGAGGGTCAGCGTGGTGGACGCGGGATCGAACACGGTCCGTCTGGTGGTCGCGGACGTGGAGGGCGGTGTTCCGCTGCCGGTGCACACGGCGAAGTGGAAGCTGCGCCTGTCCGAGCAGACCGAAGCGGACGGCACCATCGGCGACAGCGCACTGGAACAGATGGCCGAGGCGGTGGCCGGGGCGGGGCGTACGGCGCGGCGTTGGAAGGCGGCGGAACCCCTGGCGTTCGGCACCGCCATCGTGCGCAACGCACCCAACCGCGCCGAAGTACTGCGCTTCGTGCGTCAGGAGACCGGCATACCGATGTGCACACTCGCGGGGGAGACCGAAGCCGAACTGACGTTCCTGGCAGCTCGCCGGTGGCTGGGCTGGCGCGCCGGCCCGCTGGTCCTTCTCGACATCGGGGGCGGCTCCTTGGAAGTGGCCTTCGGACGAGGCCGTCTCCCCGAGTTCGCCGCCTCCCTCCCGCTCGGCGCCGGTCGTCTGACCCGTGAGTTCTTCCACGTCGAGGACGCGCCCACCGACACCGAGCTGAGAGCACTCCGCCGCAGGGTCCGCCATGCACTGCGGGACGTGGCGGCCCGGATCCGGTGGGAGCGCCCGACAACCGCCGCCCTCACCTCCCGTACCTTCCAGCAGCTGGCCCGCCTCTGTGGCGCCGCCCCAGGACGCCAAGGCCCGTTCAGTCACCGGAGCATGGACCGCAGGGATCTTCGCGAGACCATCGGCGTCCTCGCCGCACTCCCGGTGGACGAGCGTGCGCAACTGCCGGGCATCACCGCGCCCCGGGCCGCACAGAGTCTGGCCGGAGCGGTGGTCGGCCACACCGCGCTGAAAGTCATGGGACTGCGCGAGGCCACGGTCTGTCCGTGGGCCATCCGTGAGGGTGTCATGCTGCGCTGTATCGAGGACGGCCCCGGCTGGTGGACGGAGATCGCCCAGGACTCCGATGCCTTCGCAGCGCAGAAGGACACCCTCCGCCTTGCCGCCGGTCCGCTGGCCGGCTGAGCCGGGGAAGGACGCGCGGAACCCTCGGCGTGGCACCGGTCGATCCGGTGGTATGCGGCGAACCCGCCTCCGGGCCCGCGCATCGACGGTGGCGGCAGGTGCCCTACCGCAGGTGGCCTGTGCGGGGCCCTCCCCATGGGCCGGACCCGCCGCCGCTCTCGCGCGGGCGGCGGATCGGGCCGCCTCGCCGACAGTGACGCGTACCTGGCTCACAGGAGTGGGGCGGACTGTCCGGAGCCTGCCCGGTCGCGCCTTCGCGGTCGGCGGCGACGCGCTCGCCGGGTCGTCTGCGCGGCTTCGGTGTCCGTTCCCTTCCGCACGCGTGTCCGGCTCGATGCCACTTTCGCCGCCCGTGCGCGGCCTGCTCCGAACCGGTGAGATGGGACGGGCGGGACGTGGCCGTACGCCGAGATCGCGGTGATCGGTGCTTGTCTGGTCGTCTCAGCATCCGATCGCACAAGGAGCACCGCCGTGCCGTCACAGAATGCGGACATCTCGTACACCGTGCCCGGGATGAGCATCCAGGACAGCCAGCGCATCAGCGATGTGCTGCAGATGCGTCTGCACTCCCTCAACGACCTCCACCTGACGCTCAAGCACGTCCACTGGAACGTCGTGGGGCCGCACTTCATCGCCGTGCACGAGATGATCGACCCCCAGGTCGACAAGGTCCGTGCCATGACCGACGACCTCGCCGAGCGGATCTCCACACTCGGCGGACAGCCCAACGGCACCCCGGGCGCGCTGGTGGACCGGCGCACCTGGAACGATTATTCGATCGGCCGGGCGGAAGCGATCGAGCACCTCGGGGCCCTCGACCTGGTGTACACCGCCGTCATCAAGGACCACCGTGAGGCCATGCAGGCCACCGAGACATCCGATCCGGTCACTCAGGACATGCTCATCGAGCAGCTGCGGGGCCTGGAACTCTTCCAGTGGTTCGTCCGCGCGCACCTGGAGTCCAGCGGTGGCAAGCTCAGCACCCGCGGTGCCACTACGGAGACCGGCGCCGCCGGTCAGGCGGCGGAACAGGCGCGCAGCCAGCCGTGACGGCCCCAGGGTCTGCACCGGCCGGCCCGGATCACAGGCCCTGCGACGCCGGCCGTGTGTCAGCCGTTCCTGTCGGGCCGCCTCGCCGGACGAGGCCGCCTCCACCACCGGATGACCGCGGCTCCGACGGAAACACCCAGCACGAAACGAGTCGTCCGGGCGACGGCGTCCCGGGGGATGCCGGTGCGGTGTTCGCATGCCGGCACCGCGCGAAGTGCGTCGTCGGCCCCCACGGACGGTGCTGAGGCGGCCTCCCCCGTCAGGGCCAACTCCTGCGTGATCCGTTGCCAGACCCGCTCCGGGCGGGCGGCCGGCAGGTCCGGCTCCTCGACGCTGCGTGCGGCGGCCACGACCCGCGCCATCCGGCTCAGCTCCTTCCTGCAGCGGATGCATACGGCGATGTGTCGCAGGGCGCTGACGTCGTTGCTCGAAACGCCGTTCCCCAGTGCCAGTTCCACCAGGTGCGCGGGCTCGACGTGGTCCACCGCAACCTCCTGTTCCCTGTGTTCCGCCTTCTGTTTCCCCACCTGCACCGGGCGGAAGTCCGCGCACGGATGCGTGCGCCCGCTCATTCCCGGACCGGCTCGGCCGTGACGACCACGTTGGCCAGGTAGCCGCCCCGGTCGGGGACGAACGGAGGCGCGCAGGTGATGAGCGTGAGAACCGGGGGACCGGTCCGGCGGAAGGCGGAGGACGGAAGGTCGTCCTTCGGCACCGTCGTACGCGCGACGACCCGGTAGACAGCCGGTCCGGTGCCGGCGCGGCGCACCTCGACCCGGTCTCCGGGCCGTACGTCGGAGAGCGCTGCGAACTCACCGAGGGCGCCCGACTCACTGTCCACGTGTCCGACGAGCACGGCTGAGCCCCGAGAGCTTCCGGGCGCCGGGCCGAAGCGGTACCACCCGGCTACGGTGGGATTCGAGGGGATCACCAGCGCGCCCCGCTCCGTGACGCCGACCGGCCGGACCGGGGCGTCGAGACCCACGTCGCGTACCAGGACGCGCCGGGGCGGCGGAAGCGGGCGCTCGGAGTGATGACCCGGATCCGGGCCCGTCGCGGTGGGGCCGGGGTGCTCGGCCGGCCCGGCGGCCCGGGCCGGCACCGCCGGGCCGAAGTCGGGCGGGGAAGCCGCCTGATCCGACGGGGAGGCCGCCACGGTGAGGACCCCCGCCAGTGCGGAGGCCGTCACCGCGAGACCGCCGAGTCGTCGCCCCTTCTCACCCACGCCTGCCCACTGCCCGGCGTGCCATCAGGAGGCCGCCGGCCAGTGTGACCATGCCGCCCGCGGCGGCCCAGGCCAACCACTGGTCGGAGGAGTTCGTGGTGACGGCGGCGCCACTGCCGCCCGCGTCGACGCCGTTCGGTGCCGACTCCATGCCGCTGAGCGTCTGGGTCGCCAGCGCCAGGTTGTCGTCGTCGGCGCTGCCCCAGGCGTAGACGATGCTGCTCGTGCCCTCCTCGAGGTTCAGGTCGGCCGGACCGATCGCCACGGTGTCGGTGCCGGCCAGCACGACGTCGGCCGAAACGGTGCCGGAGTCGACCACGGCGGTGTCCTCCTTCGGGTTCTCCAGGCCCTTGAAGACCGGCTGCCCGCCCGCCCGGACATCCACGGCCGGGGCGGCGGCGACGTGACGCACCGTCAGCCGTGTCTGGCCGGCGTCCACCTTCGAGACGTCGTTGACGAACGCCGTCAGCTGGGGCTCGCCGTCGGCGGAGAGATGGGCCGCGACGGTGGCGTTCGCCCCGGTCGGCACCTCGATCTCCTTCTCGACGGCAGGGGTGCCGTCGGGACCCTGGCCGGCTTCGAAGACCTGGATGTCGTAGGTGCCCGCGTCGAGGGCCTGCGGGTCGGTCACGGTGCCGGGCTCGAAGTCGCCGAGCAGTTCTTCACCGTTGGCGTAGACGTCGACGGTCAGGCCGGGAATGCCGTGGAAGACGGACACCATGGCCGGGTCCTGGGCGGAGGGGGCCGCCGTGGCGGGTGCGGTGACACCGAGGGCCAGAGCGCAGGCGCCGGCCGAGGCGGCGAGGGTGAGGGGGATTCGGGAGGTCATGAGGATCGTCCCTTCACTGAGAGATTCCGCCGGTTTGCGGTATCTCATCCGTATTTCGTGCGCGGGTGCCGTCGTGGATGCGCGGGACGGGGAATTCCTGCGCGGCTACGCGGCGGACTCTTCGGAGAGGCCCTGCTCCATCGCCTCACGCAGCCGGTGCAGGCCACGTCGGGTGTGGCTCTTCACGGTGCCCAGGGGCATTCCGGTGCGCTCGGAGATCTGGGCCTGGGTCAGGTCTCCGTAGAACGCCATGCACAGAACCTCGCGCTGGCGGTGCGGCAGCCGGGACAGGGCGTCGACCAGGAGCACCCGGTCCAGGACGTCGTCCGGGGCGCTCACCTCCTGGTGGTGCGAACCGGTGTCCTGTGCCACCGAATCGATCAGGGTGAGACGTTTCGTCCTGGCTGCCAGGGCGTCGACGATCTTCCGGCGTGTGATACCGACCAGCCAGGCGCCGAGCGGTCCCCGCTCCGGACGGAAGCCGGTCCGTCCGCGCCAGGCGCCGAGGAACACCTGCTGGGTCACGTCCTCGGCCTCATGGGTGTCGCCGAGCGACCGGGTGGCCATGGTGTGGACGAGTGAGCCCCAGCGCAGATAGACGGCCGCGAACGCGTTCTCGTCCGCGGCCCGCAGGCCACGGGCCAGTTCGTCCTCGTACGGGGTCCTCTGCACGGCCGGGGAGCGGACTTCGGTGGATCGTGTGTTCGTGCTCATGGCACGTTCCTCCTGCCGTGGGAGCAGTGCGGGGCGCAAGGCCGCCCGCGGAGCGGACCCGGCCGGCGTGTGCCGTGACCACCGGGCGCGTGCTGTCCAGTGTTGTAAGCCGGAACGATGCACACAACATGCGTCGGTTGTGCGTCGTAAGGTGGAGGTGTGGGCGTGAACAAGAACGGTGCCGATCGAGCAGGTGTGCGGCGCGGTGGCGGGCTGACCACCGGTGAGGTGGCGCGGCGTCTCGGGGTGGCGCCCACCACGGTCCGGTCGTGGGACCGCCGCTACGGCCTCGGTCCCACCGCACACACCGATGGCCGGCACCGCCGCTGGACAGCGGAGGATCTGGCACGGCTGGAGCGGATGTGCGCCCTGACGGCGACCGGGCTGCCGCCCGCCGAGGCCGCCCGTCTGGCGCTCGACGAGGCAGGTCCGGACGCGGCCCCGCGCGACCCGGACGCGGCCCCGCGCGACCCGGACGCGGCCCCGCGCGACCCGGACGCGGCCCCGCGCGACCCGGACGCGGCCCCGCGTGAGGGGAATGCCGCTCCCGTACCGCAGCCGGCGGCCCGGGCCGGCACCGGTCTGCGGCTGGGGGACGTGCGCCAGGAGTGCAGGGGAGTCGCCCGCGCGGCCCTGCGCCTCGACGCCGCCGCTCTCGACGACCTGCTGAGGGCCGTGATCGAGGAGCACGGCCTGGTCGCGGCATGGACGGAGGTGATCATGCCTACGCTGCAGGCGGCCGGCCGCAAGTGGGAGATTTCCAGGGAGAGGTACGTCGAGGTCGAGCACTTCCTGTCCTGGCACGTCTCGGGCGCTCTCCGGCGCCACGCGCCGCCGGTGGCCGCCGACCGGTCCGGTGCCACCACGGTGCTCGCCTGTGTGCCCGGGGAGAACCACACGCTGCCGCTGGAAGTACTGGCGGCCGCACTGGCCGAACGCGGCCTTCCCGTGCGCATGTTCGGCGGCGCGCTGCCCGTCGAGTCACTCGTGACCGTCGTACGCAGGACCGGACCGGCCGCGGTGGGGCTGTGGGCGCAGTCCCGGAACACGGCGAGCCGACCGCTGGCCCAGCATGTCGCGGCGATGGAGTGGGGTGTGCGCGGAGCCCGCCGGAAGCCGCTCGTCCTGACGCTCGGGCCCGGCTGGGCCGGGCAGGCCGTGCCGGGGTCGCCGCATCCGCCGGGGCTGGCGGAGGCCGTCGCGGTGGTGGAGTCGGCCGTGCTCAGGTGATGTGACTCAGCCTGTCGGGTAGGTGACCGCGGTGGCGCCTGGTCTCGCCGGACGGAACGTGCTCGGGTGGACTTCGTGAGGGTCCGATCCGGTCGCGCCGCGAACGACGCACTGCGAACAGCGCGTTCCGTGCCGCAAGGCGCGCCGCAGGGCGAATCCCACCCCAACCGTACAAAGGTTCGCTTCCAGGGAATCGAAGGACGTCGAAGGAAGAGGAACATGACCACTCCACACGGTCGGAGCCCTGACACGGTCGTCGTCGGAGCGGGTCTCGCCGGTCTGGCCTGCGCCCTGGACCTGGGTCGCGCCGGGCGGCGTGTGGCGCTGCTGGAGGCGTCCGACGGTGCGGGCGGCCGGATGCGTACGGACCGGCGCGAGGGTTTCCTGCTGGACCGGGGATTCCAGGTGTTCAACACCGCGTATCCGCAGGTGAAACGACGCCTGGACCTGCGACGTCTGCGGCTGAGGCCGTTCACTCCGGGCATCATCGCGCACACTTCGACGGGGCCCGTCCACCTCGCCGACCCGACCCGGCGGCCCAAGGCGGCGGGGGCGCTGCTGCCCGGGAGGGTCCTGCCGGCCCGCGACCTGGCCGCGCTGGCCACGCTCACCGCGCGTGACGCCCTCCTGCCCGCCCGCTCCCTCACACACCGTCCGGACCGCTCCACCGCCGCCGCCCTGACCCGCGCCGGGCTGTCGGCCGCGACGGTCACCGAGATCATGCGCCCCTTCCTGTCCGGCGTCTTCCTGGAGGACCGGATGGAGACCTCGGCGCGCTTCTTCCATCTGGTCTGGCGGAGCATGGTCAGAGGAACGCTCTGCCTGCCAGCCAACGGTATCGGCGCCGTACCCGCCCAACTGGCTGCCGGTCTCCCCGAGGGCGTGCTCCGGCTGGAGACGCCCGTCGCCGGGGTCACCGCCTCGGGGGTGCTTCTGACGGACGGCCGCGAGCTGCCGGCCACGTCCGTCGTGGTGGCGACGGAGGCCGCCGTCGCGGCCCGTCTGCTGCCGGGCCTGGCCGTGCCGGACGGCCGTACGGTCACCACGTACTACCACGCGCCGGCGCGCACCCCTCTGGCCGAGCCGACCCTGGTCGTGGACGCCACCGGCGAGGTGCTGAACACCTGTGTGCTGACCGAGGTCGCTCCCACCTACGCGTCATCCGGCGCCGTGCTGGTCTCCAGTTCCGTGCTGGGCGAGGACCGGCCCGGGGCGGGCGAGGCCGTGCTCCGGCGCCTGGCCGAGTTGTACGGCACGGACACGAGCGGCTGGCGCCAGGTCGCCGTGTACACCGCCGAGGGGGCGTTGCCCGCGATGACGCCGCCCTGGCCGCTGAGCCGCCCCACGCGCTTCGCCCCGGGCCGGTACGTCTGCGGGGACCACCGAGCGACCGGTTCGGTGCAAGGCGCGCTGGCATCGGGCACGCGGGCCGCCCGGGAGGTGCTCCGCGACCTGGCGCGCGGCTGACGGCCGGCCGGACCGTTTCCGCCGCATCCACCGGCGGCCGGTTTGCGGAACACACGGTGGAGAAGCAGAGCCGGTGACATGCCCTGGGATCGGGAGCGAGACGTGAACCTCAACGGCGCGCGCGTGCTGGTGGCCGGCGCCACCGGCGTCCTCGGCGGGGCCCTCACCGCGGAACTGGCCGGCAGGGGAGCGCGCCCGGCCCTCGCCGGCCGTGACCCGGCCCGTCTCGCCCGGGCCGGCCAGGCCTACCCGGATGCTCCGACCCTCCTGTTCGACGCCTACGACCCCGCGTCCTGCGCCCGTGCCGTTCATGGTGCAGTGACCGCACTGGGCGGGCTGGACGCCGTGGTGACGGCCTTCGGATCGGTTGCCTTCGGCCGGGCGGAGGAGACCGGCGACGAGGTCGCGGAGCATCTGATGGCGGTCAACGTCCTCGCTCCCGCCGCCTTCTTCCGTGCCGCGCTCGCCGTCATGGAACCCGGTTCCGCGATCGTCGCCGTCACCGGCGTGGTCGCGGAGCGCCCGCAGGCGGGCATGGCCGACTACAGCGCCTCCAAGGCCGCACTGAGTGCTTGGCTCAGCGCTGCGCGCCGCGAGGCGCGCACCGCCGGCATCCGGGTCCTGGACATCCGGCCCGGTCATCTGGACACCGGTTTCGCGGACCGGCCCGTCGCGGGCACGGCCCCGCCGATGCCCGCAGGGGGCGACCCCCGCCAGGTCGTCGCAGCCGTCGCCGACGCGATGGAGGCGGACGCCGAACTGCTGCGCACGGCCGCGGACGGGACGCCCCTCGTCGAACGGCGCGCCAGGTGAGCCGGCATTCCGGGAGACCCCGTGAGACGTCCGACGTGGTCATCGTCGGCGGTGGCGCGTCCGGGCTCAGCCTCGCGCACCGGCTGGCGGCGTCCGGTGCCTCCACCACCGTCACCCTGGTGGAGGCACCGGACGGTCCGCGCCGGCCCCCCGAGCGGACCTGGTGCTACTGGGATCAGGGCACGGGCGACTACGACGGGGCGGTCAGCGCCTCCTGGTCCCGGCTGCGCGTCCACGGCGCCGACGGCGACGCGATCACCCTGAACCCGGCTCCGCTGCGGTACCGCATGCTCCGGTCCACGGAATTCGAACGGCTGGTGCACTCCCTGCTGGCCCGTTCCCCCGGCGCGCGCGTCCTGCGCGCGACGGTGGACACGGTGCGCAGCACAACCGGTGGAGCGGAAGTCCGCTGCACGACATCCGACGGCCGTACGCAGACACTGCGCGCCCGCCACGTGTTCGACTCCCGGCCCCGGCGTGCCCTGCCACCGGCCCGGACACAGCTGATGCAGCACTTCCGCGGCTGGTTCGTGCGCACGGACGTGGACCGGTTCGATCCCGCGGTGGCCGACCTGATGGACTTCCGGGTGCCGCAGCCGCGTCACGGGCTCGCCTTCGGCTACGTACTGCCGCTGGCACCGGACCGAGCGCTCGTCGAGTACACCGAGTTCTCCCGTACCCCGCTGACCAGCGAGGCGTACGACGCGGCGCTGACCGATTACAGCCGCGACATCCTGAAGCTCGGTGCGCTCACCGTGGAATCGACGGAGCAGGGTGTCATCCCCATGACGGACGCGCGCTTCGCCCGCCGGACCGGGCCCGCCGTCTTCCGGATCGGGACGGCGGGCGGCGCGACCCGCCCGGCGACCGGCTACACCTTCGCCGCCGTGCAGCGGCAGAGCCGGGCCATCGCCACCGCCCTGCGCGACGGACGGGCGATCGCGCCTCCGCCGCACGGAAGGCGGGCGCTCGCGATGGACGCGGTGTTGCTGCGGGCCCTGGACACAGGCCGGATCGACGGCCCCGACTTCTTCACCGGCCTGTTCCGCCGCATCCCGCCGGGGCGTCTGCTGCGGTTCCTGGACGGGGCCACCTCGCCCTGGGAGGAGTGGGGCATCGGCCTGCGCACCCCCATCGGCCCCATGCTGCGGACCGCCGTCGAACTCCCCTTTCTGCCCCGCCGATCCCACCCCGACCCACGAATCGGAGACAGGCACCGATGACACTGCTGCGCGACCACGATCTGGCACGCGCCTTCGACCACGCCTCGCACACCTACGACCGCCTCACGGCCCTCAACCCCGGCTACCGCACCGGCCTCCTGCGTTCAGCGCGACGGCTCCGACTGCCCCGGGGCGGCGCCGGTCTGCACGTCCTCGACCTCGGTTGCGGCACCGGAGCCTCCACCCGGGCCCTGCTGCGGGCCGCGCCCCGCGCCCGGATCACGGCCGTCGACGCCTCGTCGGGCATGCTGCGGCGCGCACGGGCCAAACCGTGGCCGGCCCGAGTGCGCTTCCAGCACCTGACGGCCGAGGAGGTGACGGGGAAAGGGGAGGAACCCTACGACGCGGTCTTCGCCGCCTACCTGTTTCGCAACGTCACCGACCCGGACGGTGTCCTGACGTCCGTCCGGTCCCTGCTGCGACCGGGCGGCCGGCTCGCCGTCCACGAGTACAGCCTCAGCGGCTCGGCCGCCCACCGGGCTCTGTGGACGACCGTGTGCCAGGGGGTGATCATTCCCGCGGGAACGCTCAGTGGTGACAGCGCCCTCTACCGGCACCTGTGGCGAAGCGTCATCGACTTCGACACCGTCCCCGCCTTCACCGCGCGTCTGGCCGCCGCCGGGTTCACCGGCGTGCGTGCCGCCCCAGTCGCCGGGTGGCAGACCGGCATCGTGCACACCTTCCTGGCCCGCAACGGTGTGGCCGCGGCAGGGGAGTACGCCCTGTGAGCGCCCCCCGCCGCGCGGCTCGACGAGGGCGCGACCGCAAGGCCGAGATCATGATGCCCGCGCCCGGCCGGGAACGGTTCGCACCCGGCGACGCTCCGTCCGTAGCCGTGGCCGGCGGAGGCGTCGCCGGTCTCGCAGCGGCCACGCTGCTGGCCGAACGGGGCGCTCGCGTGACCCTCTACGAACGGGAGGAGTCGCTGGGCGGCCGTCTCGCGGGTTGGCGCACCCGCCTCGCCGACGGTTCCGGGGCGACCATGAGCCGCGGCTTCCACGCCTTCTTCCGGCAGTACTACAACCTGCGCGGCCTCCTGCGGCGCACCGATCCGGGTCTCGACCGTCTCCGGCCGCTGCCCGACTACCCACTGCGGCACGGCGGCGGGCTGACCGACAGCTTTGCCCGCGTCCCGCGCACACCACCGTTCAGCGCCCTCGGGTTCGTCGCCCTCAGCCCCACCTTCGGCTGGCGCGACCTCGGCGCCATGGACGCACAGGCCGCACTGCCCCTGTTCGACGTCCGCGTGCCCGAGGTCTACGAACGCTTCGACTCGATCAGCGCGACCCGTTTCCTGGAACGCGTCCGCTTCCCCGAAGCCGCGCACCATCTCGCGTTCGAGGTGTTCTCGCGCAGCTTCTTCGCCGACCCGCGCGAACTGTCCGCGGCGGAACTGCTGCTGATGTTCCACATCTACTTCCTCGGCTCCGCCGAGGGCCTGCTCTTCGACGTGCCGAGCGAACCCTTTCCGCAGGCACTGTGGGAACCTCTCGGCGACTACCTCCAACGCCTCGGAGTCGACGTCCGCACCGGTACACCCGTGCGCGGCGTCCACCCCTGCGGCGGCGGAGGTGTCCAGGTGCGGACCGACACCGTCGCCGGCCGGCACGATGCGGCCGTCCTCGCCCTCGACCCCGGGGCGCTGCGGGGGGTCGTCGCGGCGTCACCCGGTCTGGGCACCCCCGCCTGGCGCGACGACGTCGCCGCCCTCGCCACGGCCCCGCCCTTCCTCGTGTCCCGGCTCTGGCTGGACCGGCCGGTCCACGCCGACCGCCCCGGATTCCTCGGTACCAGCGGATACGACGGCCTCGACAACATCAGTGTCCTGGAACGTTACGAGGGCGAGGCCGCCCGATGGGCCGCCCGGACAGGCGGCTCGGTGGTGGAACTGCACGCCTATGCCGTCGCCGCCGACGCGAAACGGGGCATGGTGCAAAACCGTCTCCTCGACAGCCTGCGCCAGGTCTATCCGGAAACACGGGGCGCGCGGATCCTGGACGCCCGGCACGAGTGGCGTTCCGACTGCCCGTTCTTCCCGGTCGGCTCCTACGCCCGGCGGCCCACCGTGGTGACGCCTCACCCCCGGGTGACCCTGGCCGGTGACGCGATCGGCTGCGATCTGCCGGTGGCCCTGATGGAACGCGCCGCCACCACCGGCTTCCTGGCGGCCGGCGCCCTTCTCGCCGACTGGGGAGTCCGGGGCCAGGTGCTGTGGACGGTTCCTCGAGCGGGCCGTTCATCCGTGCTGCGAGCACTCGGCACGTTCGGGAGACGCTGAGTGTCCATTCCCGGAGCGGCCGGACGCCCCCTGCACTGCTTCGTGGCCGGAGCATCCGGGCGGCGGCCGGCCCTGTCCCGGCCTTGACCGCGGGCGGCGCGGCGAGCCGTGGCAGCCGGGAGACGACGTCCCCGCGTTCGGGTGGCTCCGGACACTTCGGCTGCGAGGCCGACAAACCGGTGGACACCGGCACGCCGGGACCGGAGGCGGCGGGACCTGACCGAATCGGCTGCATCACGGCAGGAGGACGTGACCGCCGACGTCCCGCTCACTCCGGGAACCGCCCCGTGCTGCGCAGCGTCCACCGCCGCTCCGCGTACGCCAGGTCGTCGCGCCACAGCCGGGCGGCCGTCCGGCGCATCAGCGGGCGCAGCGCGGGCGCGGCAGCCCGTGCCAGCGCGAAGCCCCGCCGGTCCGAGGCGACGACGACCGCCTCGACCACCGCGGTCCGCGGCCGGTCGTCCGCCTCGCCGGTCAGCGGTGTGGCATGAGTCTCCACCACGGACGTGGCCCCCTCACCCTCGGTGATGTGCATGACGACGGTGCGCGGCTCCGGAGCGGTGAACTCCGCCCGGACCGGTACCACCAGACGGTTGGTCACCCGGAAGGAGACGTCGACGACGAAGACGTCGTCCTCCTCGCCCCGTGGCGACCGGGCCACCGTCAGGTCCACGAACGAGTAGGGATGGAACCACGAACCGTGCCACGGGTCGAGCCGGTTGGCGACCACGTCCTGCGGTTCGCACCGCCCGACCGCGGTGAACACGGCGTCCACTGCGTTGCCCGCCACCGGCCGTACCGGCACGAAGGGGCGCTCCGACGGCTCTTCGCCGCCGACCGGGTCGAGGCGGACCCACACCAGTACGCCGTCGTCGTGCACCGGGTACGGATCCCAGCCGGCGAACGGCCCGCCGTCCAGGGCCAGTCCGTGCCAGTGGCACACCAGTCCGCCGCACACCACCCGGCTGTCGCGCAGGGGCGCACCGAGGTGCGGGCAGGCGCCCGGTCCCGCGCGCAGCTCTCCCGTGTCCGACCGCCACACCACGACCTCGACGCCGCCCACCGTACCGCCGTACGGGCGGCCACCGGCGCGCACGTCCCGGGAGGCACCGACGACGAACCAGTTGCCCGACGGACGGGCGGACGCCCGCCCCAGCGCCTCGGCGATCAGGGCCGGGCGTGCCTCCCGCCAGGTCGGGGTCTGTGCCGCCCAGCGCGACCGGCGACGTCGCCGCAACGGTGGTGTCCAGCCGGCCCGGTCCGTTCGGTCACTCACTGCACGGGTCCTTTCCTCCGGAGTGCCGCGTCACCCGCCCGGGGCACCGCGTGTGAGGCGCGGGTGCGCCACCGCGCGCCGACGATCTGTACGACTCCTGCGGCGGCCGTCGCCGTACGACGCCCCCGCGACACCACCGCACGGCGGTGCAGCACCGAGTACCCCTGATCCGCGATCGCGTCGAGGATGCCGCCGTAGAGCGTGAACGCGGCGCGGACGCAGGGGCGCGTTTGGGGGTCGAGCATGGCGATGCCGGGTTCCGCCGCCCGGTACACCTTTCGCGTCATGGCCTCGGCGGCGACGAGTGCCGCGCGGATGCGCGGGTCGCGACGCCCGGTGCGACGGCTCCACTCCAGCAGCGGACGGTCCACGCCGTGCGTGGTGAGCAGGTCCGCCGGCAGGTAGACGCGGCCCCGGTCCAGGTCCTCTCCCACGTCCCGCAGGAAGTTGGTGAGCTGGAACGCCTCCCCCAGGGCCGCCGCGTGCGGCGCCGCCTCCTCCCGGGGTACGACCGTGCCCAGCACCGGCAGCATCTGCAGCCCGATCACCGCGGCCGAGCCGTGCATGTAGGCCCGCAGGTCGCTGTAGGTCGGATAGTCCGTGACGTGCAGGTCACTGAGCATCGAGCCCAGGAAGTCGGCGAACAGCACGTGTTCGATGCCGTACCGGCCGGCGGTGTCGGCCACGGCACGGACCACGGGCTCGTCCCCGCCCCCGGTGCGCAGCCCGTGCGCGAGGTCGCTCTCCAGGCACCGCAGCAGCCGGTCACGTTCCTGTGGCGTCCGGTGCCCGCCGAGGTCGTCCACGATGTCGTCCGCCCAGCGGGCGAAGCCGTACAGCGCGTGCACTGCGGACCGGCGTTCCACGGGGAGAAGACGGGTGGCCAGGAAGTAGGTCCTGCCGTGCCGGGCGTTGAGCCGCCGGCACTCGGTGTAGGCGGCGCGCAGGGCGGGATCGGTGATGTCGGCGGCGTCCAGTTCACGACGGGTCATGGACGCCTTCCGCGGTTGAGGCGACGGCACGGGTGGAGCGCGGTGCCGGCGGACGGGCGCGGCCGGCGTGAGGGTTCTGGAGGCCGCCGGTGACGCGTGCGGCGGCGAGCTTGCCGCTGATGAGCACCGTCGGCACGCCGACACCGGGGGTGGTGCCGCAGCCGGCCAGCACGGCGTTCTCGAGGCCGCGCACCAGATTGCGCGGGCGGAACGGGCCCGTCTGGGCGAAGGTGTGGGAGACCGAGAAGGGGCTGCCCGCCGCATGCCCCTGTGCCGCCCAGTCCAGCGGGGTCACCAGCATTTCCTCCTGGACACTGCCGGCGAACCCGTCCAGGCCCCGCCGCTCCAGCTCGGCGACCAGGCTGTCGCGGTAGCGCGGGCCCAGGTCCCGCCAGGCGGCGGCGGAGGGACCGACATCGGTGTTCGGGCAGGGAGCCAGTACGTAGTGGAGGTGCCTGCCGGACGGCGCCATGTCCGGATCGTGCGCTGTCGGCCGGGTGATCAGCAGGGACGGGTCGCTCATCAAGCGCCCCTCGACGGTCAACTCGTCGAAAGTACGTTCCCAGGCCGCGCCGAAGGAGAGGGTGTGGTGGGCGAGGCCGGGCCAGGTGCGGTCGGTCCCGGCGTGCAGGATCACGGCGGACGGTGAGTGACGCAGCCGTACCGGGCGGCGCGGGGCGCGGCCCAGCAGCCGGTGGGCAGTGGGCAGCTCGCAGGTCAGCACGACCGCGTCGCACGGGATCCGCTCGCCCGACGCCAGCCGCACGGCGCGTACACGCCCGGCCGAGCGTTCCAGCGCGGTCGCTTCGGCCGACCAGTGGAACGCGGCACCCGCGCCGGCTGCCGCGTTCGCCATGCCGCGCGGCAGCGCGTGCATGCCCCCCTTGGGGAACCAGACGCCGGCCACGGTGTCCATGTAGGCGATCACCGCATAGGCCGCGAGAGCCCGCGCGGGCGCGACACCGGCATACAGGGCCTGGAAGGAGAAGACCCGGCGCAGACGCTCGTCGGAGAGGAAGCGGCCGATGCGTCCGTCCAGCCGTCCGAACCCGCCCAGCACCGCCAGACGGGCCAGGTCCGGGTGCAGAAGCCGGAAGGGCGAGTCGAAGTTCGTGTCGATGAAGCGCCGCATCTGCGCCCGGTACAGCCGCTCCAGCCAGTCCCGCAGCCCGCGGTAGCCCGCCGCCTCGGCCGGTCCGGCGAACCGCCGCACCTCCGCCTCCATCGCCTCGCCGTCGGTGTGGACGTCGAGCGACGTCCCGTCCGCGAAACACGCCCGGTAAGCCGGGTGGAGCGCCATCAGCTCGACGTGGCGGGAGAGGCTGTCGCCCACGGCGGCGAAGGCCTCGTCGGCCAGGTGCGGCATGGTCAGCACCGTGGGACCGGTGTCCACCTCATAGCCGCCGAGACGCAGGCGGCCGGCCCGGCCGCCCGGTCCGGGGTCCCGTTCGACGACCGTCACCCTGCGGCCGGCGCCCAGCAGGTGCAGGGCACATGCGAGGCCGGACAGCCCGGCACCCACCACGACGACGTGATCCGTCGGCCCCGGTACCGTTCTCACGCGGCCTCCCCGGCGCGCTCCAGTGCGACGCCCGACGCCCGTGCGACCAGCGCGGTGAAGTCCTGCCGTACGGCGGACTCGGCGCCGGTCCTCGCGAAGTGCCGCAGGCTCGTCGTCGCCAACTCCGAGATCCTTCTCTCCACGGCGGCCCGCGCCCCGGTCCGTTCCAGCGCCGCCCGCATACGCTCCACGGCCTCCTCCGACCGGGAGACCGCGCCGGGGGCGAGCGCTTCGGCGGCCCTCTCGTCACCAGAGGCGTCGGCGAGTCTCAGGCCGACAGCGAGCAGGTAGGTCAGCTTGCGTGTCCGCAGGTCGTCACCGGCCGGCTTGCCCGTCAGGGCCGAGTCGCCGAAGGCGCCGAGGAGGTCGTCGCGGAGCTGGAAGGCCAGACCCGCACACCGTCCGGCGGAGCGCAGCGCGTCCAGGGCGTGGGCCTGGGCGCCGGCCAGGGACGCGCCCAGCGTCAGCGGGCGCTCCACCGTGTACAGGGCGCTCTTGAGCGTGGCGATGCTCAAGGCCTCGTCGACGCAGGACGACCCGGACGCCTGGGCGTGGATGTCCCGGTACTGCCCGGCGACCATCTCGCCGCGCATGGCCCGCCACTCGTGGTACAGCCGCGGGCCGTGCGGCGAGCCGAGTGCCGTCTCGGTGAGCAGGTCGTCCGCCCAGGCCAGGGCCAGATCGCCGGCCAGCACCGCGGCGGAGGTCGCGAAGGCCTCGGGTGAACCGTTCATGCGTGCGGCGCGGTGCATGCGGGCGAGGTCCACGTGCACCGCCGGCGCGCCCCGGCGCAGCGAGGATCCGTCCATCACGTCGTCGTGCATGAGAGCGCATGCCTGGACGAGTTCGAGGGCCGCGCCGGTGCGCAGTACCGCCGTCGCGTCGCCCGAACCGCCCGCGGCCCGCCACCCGCACCACGCGAACGCCGTACGCAGCCGCTTCCCGCCCCGCCGGACGAACGCGGTGACCCGGCCGGCGACATCACGGGCGAAGACCGGATCCACGTCGCGGGCCCGGCACAGCCCTTCGTCGAGGACATGCTCGAGTTCCGCCTCGACGGCCCGGACGGCGTCGAGGGCCGTGAGCGGACCGTTGACGGGCCCCACCGGTTCGGCCGCAGTGGGCCGCAGTCCAAGCATGCACAACCCCTTCTCACTCTCGGTCACCTGCACACCAATGCTTCCGCCGAGCGCCCCGGTGCGGATGCGCTGATTCCTGCCCGGTGCGGAGCCCGTCCTGGATGACAGTCACCCCATTGGCGCAGCCGGCGGGGGAGGGCCGTCCCCCCGGGGGCGACAGGGCCCCTGACGGCCGCTCACCCGGGCCACGTGGAGTTCCGGGCGACGTCGACGAAGTCGGTACGGCGCAATCCGGGGACGAAGTGCTCCAGGACGTCCGCGTTCACCGTGCCGAAGGTGGTGTCCGGGCGGTGCCCGAACCCGTCGGTGAAGGCATGGAGGATCTGCCGCTTCAAGTCCGGGCGGGGATGGGCGGCGGTGACCCCGGCGATCCGGGCCCGAGTGAGGTGGGTGAGGTTCAGGCCGAGCAGGTCGGTCTCCACGCCCGCCGTGGTCCCGGCGATCTCGGGCGCCGTGTGCAGGGCGACGGCCGTCCGGACCGTGTCCGCGTCGGCCCGGGACAGGCCGTGGGCCGGCAGGAACGTGCGGGCCCGGTCGGCACCGTCCCTCTCGAACCGCTGGTCGTCGCCGCGGTACGGCGCCACCGGACCGGTGTCGTGCAACAGCGCCGCCACATAGAGCAGCTCGGGGTCGGGCCGGAGCCCCAGCACCGTGACCTTCAGACTGCCGAACAGGAACACCCGGCGGGAATGACCGAAGATCAGCGGCGGTGTCGTGGTGCGGATCGGCTCCGTCGCGAACCGGGCCAGCTCGCTGTCCGGGATCTCCACACCAGCGATCTTTTCACCCATGGCTGCCTCCTCGGCGGTGGTGGAACTGCCGGCTCCACCATCCGTCCCCCGGGGCCACTGCGTTCGCTACCGGTTGGTTGAAAAACCCTTCGAAATGGTCATCCCTGCAGCGGAGCGTGTCATTCGCCGGGGACGGTGGGGGGCTCTGCCCGCACCGCCGTCACGGCCGGCGCCTCAGCCGATGCGAGCTCCCGCTCCGCCGACACGGACGCGCGGATCACCCGCGCGCAGCGTCACCGTGAGTTCGCCGGGACGGCCCAGGTCCTCGCCCTGGTGCAGGGTGAGGACGGCGTCCTCGGGGACCAGACCCAGCTCACGGGCGTACGCACCGAACGCGGCGGCCGCGGCGCCGGTCGCAGGGTCCTCGACGACGCCGCCGACGGGGAAGGGGTCACGGACGTGGAAGACGGTGGCCGACTCACGCCACACCAACTGGACCGTGGTCAGGTCCCAGCGGTGCATCAGGGCTTCGAGGCGCGCGAAGTCGTACGCGAGATCGGCGAGGCGGGCACGCGTGGCCGCCGCGAGGACGAGATGCCGGGCACCGGCGAAGGCGATACGGGGCGGGAAGCCGGGGTCGAGGTCGGTGGCCGGCCAGCGGAGCGCGGCGAGTGCCTCCGCGAGAGCGTCGTCGTCGACCTCCTCGATGTACGGCTCGACGCTGGTGAGTGTGGCCCTGACCGTCCCGCCCTCCTCGGCCACCTCCACCGGCACGACGCCCGCACGGGTCGCGAACACCAACTCCCCGGGGCCTGTCCGCTCGGCGAGCGCGACGGCGGTCGCGACGGTGGCGTGCCCGCAGAACGGCACCTCGGCCCTGGGGCTGAAATAGCGGATGCGGTACGCCCGCCCCTTTCGGCCGCCGAGGCCGTCCGAAGGCGCGGTCAGGAACGCGGACTCCGAGTATCCGAGGCCGGCGGCGATGGCCAGCATGTCGCTGTCGTCCAGGCCGGTGGCGTCCAGCACGACACCGGCGGGGTTTCCGCCGTCGGGGGTGCTCGAGAAGGCGGTGTATCGCAGCACCTCGGGCCGTGGCGCATTCGTCGTCATGCTCGCGGCAACGCGGGGCGGGCCCGCGGCCATTCCCGGACGCGGGTGGAGCCGCGGCCGGCCGCCCCTCCCGACCCGGCCGCCGGTGTGCGTGCTCCACCCCCACCCCTTCCCCCCTGGCGTGGTGCCGGGGTTCGGCTCAGCCGGTCATTCCAGGAAGGTCGCGACCAGCGTGGCGAACTCGTCCGGGGTGGCGAGGCGGATGCCGAGCTGTTCTGCCTTGGCACGCTTGGAGCCGGCTCCTTCTCCGGCGACGACGAGGGTGGTTCTCTTGGAGACGCCGGAGGAGGAGCGGCCGCCGGCCCGTTCGACGAGTTCGTTCATCTCGTTGCGGGAGAGCTTCTCCAGGCTTCCGGTCATCGCGCCGGTGACCACCACCGTCATGTCCGCCAGTGGGCGGTCCGTCCCGGCCGTGTCCCGGCCGTCGGGAGCGGCGTCGGCGGCCGGGGGCGGGGTGGCTCCGGGCTCGGTCATGTTGACGCCCGCCGCGACGAGTTTGTCGATGAGCGGGGCGAGTTCGGCGAGCTCCGCGACGATCGAGGGTGCCTTCTCCGCTCCGATGCCGTCGACCTGCTGCATTGTTTCGGTGTCGGCGGCGCGGATGCTGTCCATGGTGGCGAAGTACCGGGCGATGCGCCGGGACATGGACCGGCCGGTGCCACGGACTCCGAGCGCGCAGAGCACCCGCGACAACGGCTGTTCCTTGGCCTTGGCGATTGCCGCGAGCAGGTTGTCGGTGCTGGTCTCGCCCATCCGGTCCAGGCCGAGCAACTGGTCGCGCCCGAGGGCGAACACATCGGCGAGATCGGAGACGAGGCCCGCGTCGACCAGCTGGACGACGCGGGTGGCTCCCAGGCCCTCGATGTCGAGCTGGTCGCGGCCCGCGGCGTAGGAGAGCGAGGCGACCAGGTGGCAGTTGCGGCCCTGCGCGCAACGCCAGCGCTCTTCGCCGGTGTCGATGTCCGACCCGCAGCGCGGGCACTGCTCGGGGAAGACGATGGGCTGTTCCTCGCCGGTGCGCAGGTGGGCGACCGGAGCCTCCACGCGGGGGATGACGTCACCGGCGCGGTGGACCATGACGTGGTCGCCGAGCCGCAGATCGCGGCGGGTGATGTCGGCCGGGTTGTGCAGGGTGGCGTAGGTGATGGTGGAGCCGTCGACGACCACGGGTTCGAGAACTCCGCGCGGGGCGATGATTCCGGTCCGCCCGACGTTCCACTCCACCTCCAGCAGCCGGGTGATCTTCTCCACGGCCGGCAGCTTGTACGCGATCGCCCACCGGGGGGCGCGGGAGCCGGAGCCGGCGTCGCGCTGGTCTGCGGCGAGGTCGGCCTTGATGACGATCCCGTCGATGCCGAACGGCAGTTCGGCCCGTAGTCCGGCGATCTCCCTCACCCTGGCCAGGATCTCCTCCGGCGACTCGGCCACGGAGTCCGGGACCATGGTCGCGGCGCTGGTGTGCACGCCGAGCTCGGCTGCCAGGCTCATCAGGTCGCTGTGCGCGAGCTCCGTCAGCCGCTCGGCAAGGGGACGGTCGGTGTCGGGCAGCGGCAGCAGTCCGTAGCCGAAGAACGTCATCGGCACCGTGTAGAGCCGGTCCTTCGCCCGCAGGGTGCCCGCGGCCGCGTTGCGCGGATTGGCGAACGGCTGACCGCCGTGGCCCGTGCGGGCCTCGTTCGCGTACTCGAACTGGGCGGCCGTCATCAGGACTTCACCGCGCACCTCCACGGTGACCGGCTCGGCCAGCCGCTCGGGCAGCCCCACCACGGTGCCGATCGCGTGCGAGACGTCCTCCCCGGCCGTCCCGTCCCCTCGGGTGATCAGCCGGGTGAGGCGACCGCCGCTGTACCGGGCGACGATCGCGAGCCCGTCCAGCTTCGGGCCCACACTGAAACGGGTGACCTCGCGGCCGACGCGCCGGGTCAGGGACGCCGTCCACGCAGTGAACTCCTCCGCCGAGAACACGTTGTCGAGGCTGAGCATCGGTACCGTGTGCGGTATGTCGCCCTCCACCGCGCCGCCGGCCACCTTGCCGGTGGGGGAGCCGGGCAGCACCTCGTCCGGGTACTCCGCCTCCCAGGCGGCAATTCCGCGCACCAGCCGGTCGTAGGTGTCGTCGTCCAACGGCGAGGTACCGCCCTCGTAGTAGGCGGCCGCCGCGCTCACGGCGTTCTCGACCGCCTGAGCGTAGGCGGCGGCATCCACGATCACTGCTGCGGGAGTAGTCATGACCGGCATCATGCCGCCCACCACTGACAACAGGCCCGGACGCCGGCCCGCACCTCATCGTCTCGAGGTCACGACCGGGTCCGGACTGCTGAACCGGGAGCGGCGCGGCACCAAGTGCCCCCGCGTGCGGTCAGCCCGGTCCCCGGATGCTGTCGATGACGCGGGTCCAGTCGTCGCCGTGCCCGTCATCGATCGCGCGCCGGTAGTGGGACCGCACGGCCAGGGGGAGCGCGAGGCCGAGGCCGAGTGACGTGCTGGTCTCCACGATGCGGTCGGACGTCGCCCCCCATCACGGTGACCGTGCTGAGGTCACCGGGATGTTCTCCGGCATCCAGCGCGGCGCCGGGGCTGTCCTCACACGGCTGAGTGCCCCCGGTGACGTGGTCGCCGTCCCCGTCATTCGACGTGGGTGATCAGGCGCAGGGCGGCAGTGACGGTGTCCCCCAGCGGCGGGCCCGCCGCCGGGTCGGGCCGTAGGGCCCAGTCCTCCACCGCGATGCGCAGCGCGGTGTTCAGTACGCCCGCCTCCACGCGGACCGCGAGGTCGTCGGCGGGGCGGCCGGTACGGTCGGCGATCATCGCGGCGAACTCGGCCTCGGCGTCGTAGTGCGCCTCCAGCCATACGGCACGCAGTCCCGGTTCGTCCCGGCACAGCCGTACCAGGTCGCGCAGCACCCCCGGATCCTGCTCCGCGCCCTCGCCGTGATGGGCGTGCAGGACGGACTCGGCGAGCGGGGCCGTGCCGTTCTGGTCCCGTACCTCCCGTGCCAGGGTCTCCAGACCGGTGGTGAGCAGGGGGCGGACGCACTCCTCCTTCGAGCGGAAGTACCGCCACAGGGTACGGGTGGAGATTCCCGCAGCGGAGGCGATGTCCTCCGCGGTGGTCGCCGCCACGCCCTGCGCGACGAACAGCCGCACCGCCTCCTCGGCGATCTCGCCGCGCGTCTCGGCGCGTCGTCGCTCCGTCAACGGCGGCCGCCCCGTGGCACCACCCACCCGTCCGGTCATGCGTACCCCCTTCGCTCGCTGCGCACAGTCTATTTTGTGTCACGCCGTGCCGTAATGGCACGTCATGTCTTTATGTCACACCGCGACAATAAGTAGTACGCTGATGCGCGTCGGCGAACGACGGCAGTCCGTCGGCGCATCGACATATCCATACGTCGAGCAGAGGAGTTCTCATGGGCGCCACATCCGGTGCGGGGCTGTCCGGCAAGAGCGTCGTCGTCACCGGGGCCGCCTCCGGCATCGGCCGTGCGGCCGCGCTGCGGTTCGCCGCGGAGGGGGCGAAGGTCGTCGTCGCCGACCTGAACGGCGACGGGGCCGGGAGCGTCGTCGACGAGATCCGGTCGGCGGGCGGCACGGCGGTCGCCGTCGCTGGAGACCTGAGCGACGGCGCGGTGGTCGACGCGGTCGTGGCCGCCGCGGTCGACGCCTTCGGCGGGATCGACGTCCTGGTCAACAACGCGGGCGTCATGGACAGCATGTCCGCGCCGCTGGATGTCACCGACGCCGAGTGGGAGCGGGTCCTGCGGATCAATCTCACGGCGCCGTTCCTGCTGACGCGGGCCGTGCTGCCGCACATGCTCGCCGCCGGCGGCGGAGCCGTCGTCAACACCGCCTCCGAGGCGGCGCTGCGCGGCAGCGCGGCGGGCACCGCGTACACCGTCTCCAAGCACGGTGTCCTCGGGCTCACCCGCTCCCTCGCCGTGATGTACCGGGACCAGGGCATCCGCGCCAACGCCATCGTGCCGGGCGGCACGATGACCGGTATCTCGACCGGCCTGGAGGTCGACCGGGAGGCCCACGGGCCGGCCGTGGTCGGCCGGTACATGGTCAACATGGGCCGCGTCAGCGAAGCGGAGGAGCAGGCCGCCGCCATCGTCTTCCTCGCCTCCGACGCCGCGAGCAGCATCAACGGCGTCGTCCTGCCGGTGGACAACGGCTGGTCGGCGGTCTGACTCCGCCCGGTCCCGGGGCTGCCCAGGCCCCGAAGCTGCCCGGACCGGTCCCGTCCGTCGGCGCGGCTACTCCCGCTGTCGTATGCGACAGCATGGCGCGGCTCGTGCGGTGTGGTCGTGACGACCTTCGACCGTCTGCCCGCCCGTCTGCGGACGCTGCCCCCCGGGGGCCGTGGACGTCCTGGTCGTGGCCGTCGTCGGGCTTTTCACCGGGTCGGACGCGGCCGCCCCGGCGGGCGCTCGGGCCGGTTTCCTCCCAGGTCCTCGCCCACGAATGGATCAAGTTCCGCGGCGTCCGTTCACTCGTGTTCACCATGCCGGCGACGGCCCTCGTCCCTGGGCCGGGCGCCGTGTTCGTCGCGGCGACGGGCAGCCTGCAACCGGACGACACGGTGCTCGGCGGCAGCCTCACCCTCTCCGTCGTCGCCCAGATGCTCGTCGCCGTGGTGGGAGCATTGGTGAGTGATCACCGGCGAGTACGGCAGCGGCACCCTCCGCACCACCTTCGCCGCCACCCCGCGCCGCACCACCGTGCTCGCGGCCAAAGCGAGCCTGGTCGTGGGCCTCGCGTGCACCGTCGCCCTGGTCTCCTGCACCCTCGCCCTCGCCGTCGGGACCGCCCTGCTCGACGACGGCGCCCACACCCCGGGCGAGCCGTGGCCCGCCCTGTTCGGCGTCGCCGGCTGCTTCACCGTGGCCGCGCTGCTGGGCCTGGCGACCGGTGTACTCGTCCGCCGCCCCGCGGGCACCGTCACCGCTGCCATCGGCCTGCTGCTCCTGCCGTCCCCGCTCGGCCCGCTCTTCGGCGACGACGCGCACACCATCGGTCCGCAGGCCGCGAGCGAGGACATGAGCGAGATCCCCGCGGCGTTCGGCGGGCCGTTCACCTACTTGGGGCATCGGCGGCATCGACCCCGCCCGCTACGCCGAGGCCGCGCGAGGCGGCACCGTCGCCGAGGACATCCCCGTCAACCACAGCCCCTTCTTCGCCCCCGTCGTCCAGCCCACCCCGGACACCGGCGTGCGCGCGCCGACCGTGGCCGCCCTCGCGTGACTCGGGGTCCGACCAGGTTCCTGACCGCGTCTCGGGCGTGATCCGCCGAAGACGCGGTGCGGGTCCTACGGCACCCCGAGTTCGAACAGGACGTATCCCGCGTACGACCCGGAGGCCAGCGCCGCCGTGCCGAGCACGGTGGCCAACGAGGGCAGCCGGAGGCGGCGCATGGCCAGGGCGAGCGGGATCAGGAGGGGGAACAGGGGGAGGAGATAGCGCGAGACATTGCCGAAGTACTGCTGGGTGCCCATCACCATCAGGTACGACAGCACCGTGTACACGACGAGCACGGCGGGTGGGCGCAGCCGGACCAGCAGCACGGTGAGGACCGGCACGAGCAGGACCACCCCGACACCGATGACGTCCTCGAAGGGCATCGCGAACAGATAGTCGAAATGGCCCACGGGGACCGAGGTCAGGACGTCGAGGCTGTGTCGGCCGTAGTCGAACGTGTGGCCCCACGCGCCGTCCTGGAGCTTGGTGTACCCGCCCCAGTCGCCCATGCGGTGGCCGACCCAGCCGAGGTGGCCGAGCGCCCCCAGCGGGGCGATCGCCACGGCGAGCAGCGGACGGCGGATGCGCTCCCGCCGCCGGCACACCGCGATCAGTCCGGCGACGGCCAGGGCCGCGACCAGGGTGACGGCGGTCGGCCGGGCGAGCCCGGCGAAGAACGTGAGCAGCCCGGCGACGAGCCAGCGACGGGTCATGACGGCGTAGCAGGCCCACACGGCCAGGGCCGTGTAGAGGGACTCGGAGTACACCGCCCACTCGGCGCCGGAACCCGGCCACACCGCCCACAGGCCGACGGCGACCAGACCGGCCCGCCGCCCGCCCAGCCGGGCCGTGACCGCGTGGATCCCGAGCGCCGCGACGAACGAGCAGACGACCGAGACGGTCATTCCGGCGCCGTACGGGCCGAGCCCCGTGACCTCCGAGACCAGCCGCATCAGCGTCGGGTAGAGCGGGAAGAACGCCGCCGAGTTGCCCTTCAGGGTGATCATGCCGGTGGCGCCGGGGACGGGCTCCAGGGCCGGGTCGTAGCCGTGCAGGGCGATCTGCTGGTACCACCAGCCGTCCCAGCTGCCCAGCACGTCCCAGGTGTGGTCGCCGCCGCCGAAGCGGGGATGCTTCTCGCGGAAGTCGCCGGCCGAGTCGAGCAGGTACATGAAGACGGCGAAGCCCACGAGCTTCAGTACGCCGTACGTCGCGAGGACGGGCCCGTGGCGCGCGACGGCACGCCGCAGCCGCTTTCGGGGGTTCCGGCCGGCGTCCGCAGCAGGGGAGGCGTCGGAGATGCCGGCGGCGCCGGGTGCCGGAGCCGGCGCCGGGCCTGCCTGGTTCGCCGGGTGGCCGGTCCGGACGGTGCTGCTCATGAGGCGGAGGGTCCTGTCGTATGGCGGGCGCTGCGGCCTGGGAACACCCAGGACCGAAGGAGGAGGAAGCGCAGCAGGGTCGCGGCGAGGTTGGCGAGGACCAGGATCAGCAGTTCCGTGCCGGGACCGGCCCCGGGGACGGCGCGGTGCAGGACGGCGAGCGACCCGCTGGTGAGCGCGAGGCCGACCAGGAAGGCGGCCAGCCCTTTGAGCTGGTGCCCGAGCACCCCGGGCCGGCCGCGCACCCCGAAGGTCAGCCGCCGGTTCGCGGCCGTGTTGGCGACCGCGCTGGCCAGCAGGGCGAGCGCGTTGGCGGCCTGGGCGCCGGTGAAGGCCCGGAGCGCCGTGTAGAGCAGCAGGTGGCACAGGGTGCTGGCGGCACCGACCGCGGCGAAGCGCAGCAGCTGACCCGCCAGGCCGGGCGGCAACTCCGCGACCCGTTCGAGACCCCCGCCCCGGCGCAGCGCGGTCAGCGGCAGCCGGCCGCCGGCCAGGGCACGCCCCAGCCGGGCCATGCCGCGCAGGTCCGCCAGCGCCGTGGACACGATGTGGACCCGGCTGTCGGGATCGTCCACCCAGTCGACCGGCACCTCGTGGATGCGCAGTCCGGCCCGCTCGGCGATCACCAGGAGTTCGGTGTCGAAGAACCACCCCCGGTCCTCCACCAGCGGCAGCAACTGCTCGGCGACGTCCCGGCGTACGGCTTTGAAGCCGCACTGCGCGTCGGAGAACCCCACGGCGAGGGTGCCGCGCAGCAGACCGTTGTAGCAGCGGGAGACGATCTCCCGCTTCGGTCCGCGCACGACCTGGGAGCCGCGCGCCAGCCGGGTGCCGATCGCGAGGTCCGAATGCCCGGAGATCAGCGGGGCGACGAGCGGCAGCAGGGCCGCGAGATCGGTGGACAGGTCCACGTCCAGGTAGGCGAGCACCGGGGCCCGGGAGCCGGACCAGGCGGTGTGCAGCGCCCGCCCGCGCCCCTTCTCGGCCAGCCGGATCCAGCACGTACCGGGCAGTTCCAGGGCCAGCCGGGCGGCGATCCGCGGGGTGGCGTCGGTGCTGGCGTTGTCGGCGACGGTGATCCGGAAGGAGTACGGGAACGTCCCCACGAGATGCGCGTGGAGCCGCCGGACGCACCGCTCCAGGTCCTTCTCCTCGTTGTGCACGGGAACGACCACGTCGAGCACGGGATCAGGGTGCCCGTCGTCGCTGTCCCCGTCGCCGTTGTCGGCCGGCGGCGTACGAGGCGGCAGGAGCGTGGGCGGGGCGGGTGCGTCAGGTGTATCGGATGCGACGGGGGCGCGGCGGTCGGCCGGTGCCGACCGCCTGGCGGTTCTCATGGCTGGTTCACGGTCGCTTTCCGGCGTACGGCACGACCCCTCGTTGTGAGGTGGGCATGCCAATGCGCTCGCGGTAGTGATCGGAGTGAAGGTCCCGGGCCGAACGGTGCCCCGGGCGGGGAAGGGCGGTGCGGTGCTGCGACTACCCGCTTCCGGCCGATTCGAGGCCGGCCGGGAAGGTGGGCGAGGACGGAGGCCCGGAGGTGGGCGGAGGTGAAGCCGGCGCCGTGGTCACGGATGGAGAGGAAGGCACGGGCGCCCGCCCGCTCCCGCTCGTCGTGGCAGGCGGTGAGGTC
Organism: Streptomyces sp. NPDC058632; assembly: GCF_042717095.1. Taxonomy (NCBI): domain Bacteria; kingdom Bacillati; phylum Actinomycetota; class Actinomycetes; order Kitasatosporales; family Streptomycetaceae; genus Streptomyces; species Streptomyces sp. NPDC058632. The sequence continues at coordinate 27,786 of NZ_JBHXQZ010000060.1, forward strand.
GAGGTCGAGGTCGGCGTGCGGTTCCCCGGGGCACTGGTGCCGGCGCCCGTGGTGACGGGCGGGCTCATGGGCGGGTGGGAGGTGCTGGGAGCCGGGCTCGTCGCCGGCGGAGTGGGCGTCGGGATCACCGGGGGCGGCGTCGGACTGGTCGCGGGCAGCGGACGGTGATCGGCGGGTGGCCGGGAGTCGGAGCCGAGGCCGGGCAGCAGGGCGAGTCCGGCGCTGAGCCCGGCCACCGCCAGGGCCGAGCCACCCGCCCGCCACAGCGTCCGGGACCGGTGACGGGCCCGGATGCCCTGGTGCAGCCGCTCCCGCTGCTCGGAATCGAAGGGGGTCTGCTGCCGGGGGCCGCGCATCATGTGCGTCAGCTCCCGCTCGAAGTCGTCCATCGGTTCTCCCTTCACCCCACGGGCCTGACGGCGTCGGACAGGATCTGCCGCAGTCGCGCCACGCCCCGCGACGCGTGGGACCGGGCGGTGCCCACCGGGCAGCCGAGGGCCCGTGCCACCTGGGCCTCGGGCAGGTCCTCGCAGTAACGCAGCACCACCGCGGCCCGCTGCCGGGGCGGCAGCAGGGCCAGTGCGGCCTCCAGCCGCGAGCGTTCGGCCACGGCCGACGACACATCGCCCGGTTCGGGCCGGTCGGGCAGCTGCTCCACCGGACGCTCACCCCACCAGCGCCGCCGGGCGGAACGGGCCGCCAGCCGCACGAGCACCTGGCGGACGTACGCGTCCGGCGCCTGCTCGGCGACCTTCGGCCAGGCGAACCACAGCTTCACCAGGGCCTCCTGCACCAGGTCCTCGGCACGCTGCCGGTCGCCGCCGGTGAGCAGACGCGCGACATGGAGCAGCGTCCCCCAGCGGGCAGCCACGAACTCGTCGAAGCCGTCTGCCCGAAACCGCTCCATCCTCACCATCCCGTCCGTTCAAACCCCTGCACCCGGACAAAGACGCTGGACCCCGCCCCACGATGCACCCGGCCCCTGTGATCCACCTCACTTCGCGCAGGCGAAGGGGCGGGTCACGGTTCCGCGGCCGTGTGATCCGACCGGCGAACTCATGACCCGCCCCGTGTGCCGCCCGCCGTGCCGCAGGCAGGCGGAGGATGCGCGGCAGCCGCTAGGTGCGGTCGCCCTCGTCCCAGCGCGGCCGGTCCTGCGAGGTGCCGGTGCGGCTGCCGGAGCTGCCGCCGTGCAGGTCGTGCGGCCTCAGACGGTCGCCGTCGCGGGGCATCTCGTCGGGCTCCCGGCGTTCACGGACCTCACGGACCGGGCCGCCCTCGGGCATACGCGGCTGCTCGTCCGGGCGCGGCCTGCGGGAGTCGCCGCGCCGGACCCGGCGGCTGCCCGAGGCGAAGAGGCCGATCAGCAGGCCCACGACCAGCACGGCCACCACGACGAGCCCGATACCGGCGGCGCCGCGGCCGACGGCGAGATCGCCCGCCTGGGTCCAGGAGGAGTGCGTCGGGACGTTCATCGCAATGTTCGACATGAGGTGCTGGTACCCCCGACCTCCCGATGTATCGGCAGGACAGGTCCGTCCGTCGTGGTTTGACCGTCCGTGGTCAGGGCTACCCGCCCGGTGTGGCGTCGACATCCCAGGTGTCCCAGCAGGAGCTGTACCGGTATCTCGAGGACCGGTTCGCCTGCGCGCAGGCGTGCGCGGAGTGCTCGCGGGCCTGCGCGGTGCGGGCGAGCCTGGTGGATCCCGGCGGCGGCGCACCCCAGGAATTCGTGCGGCGCAAGGGCGTCATCTGCGCGGAGGTGTGCGACGCGACCAGCCGCGTGCTGTCCGAGGGCAACCAGGCGGACGAGGAGACCGTCCGGGTCCAGGTCGAATGGTGCCGGCAGGTGTGCCTCGAGGGTGCGCACGCCTTCGACGGACACCCCGGCGCGGAGCGCACGGCCGAGGCGTGCCGGACCTGCGCGCGGGCCTGCACGGACTTCCTCGACACACTGACTCCCCCGGCACACTGACGTCACACGCGTGCGCGGCACCGTACAAAACCGGGTGAGACATCGCCATACTGGACGGGCCAGGGGAGGGCGCGTTGGACACTTACGGGGGCGGACGATGGGGGACGGCAGGCTGATCCACGGCCGGTACCGGCTGGTCGATCCGGTCGGGCGGGGCGGCATGGGGGAGGTGTGGCGGGCACGCGACGAGTCGCTCGGCAGGGAGGTCGCGGTGAAGTGCCTCAAGCCGGTGGACGCACAGCACGACCATGCGTTCAGCCGGGTGCTGCGCGAGCGCTTCCGGCGGGAGGCCCGGGTGGCGGCGTCCCTGCAGCACCGCGGGATCACCGTCGTGCACGACTTCGGCGAGTACGACGGTGTGCTGTACCTGGTGATGGAGCTGCTCCAGGGCCGTGACCTCAGCCGGCTCCTGGAGGACAACAAACAGCACCCGCTGCCGGTCGACGAGGTGGTGGAGATCGCCGAGCAGGTCGCCGCCGCTCTCGCCTACACCCATGACCAGGGCATCGTGCACCGGGACCTGAAGCCCGCCAACATCGTGCGGCTCGCCGACGGCACGGTGAAGATCTGCGACTTCGGCATCGCCCGCCTCGGCCACGACATCGGGTTCACCTCCCGGCTGACCGGCACCGGCATCGCGATGGGAACCCCGCACTACATGTCACCGGAGCAGATCAGCGGCACCGACGTCGACCGGCGCAGCGACCTGTACTCCTTCGGCTGCGTGCTCTACGAAATCGCCACCGGGGTTCCGCCGTTCGACCTCGACGACGCGTGGGCGGTCCTCGTCGGGCACCGTGACACCCCGCCCCGGCCGCCGCGCTGCCACCGCGCCGAACTGCCCGAGCGCCTGGAGCGGATCATCCTCGACCTGCTGGCCAAGGAACCCGGCAGGCGCCCCGACAGCGCACGCGAACTGGCCCGCCGCGTCGACGCGTTGCGGGCCGCTCCGGCCCTGCAGCCGGTGCCGACGGCGGGCCGGGCGGTCGAGGCGGCCCAGGCGGCCCAGGTGGTCCCGGCGGCGGTGTCGACCGCGGCTTCGGCCGTGGCCCCGGTCGCGGTGCCGGACTGGCCGGAGCCCGCCGGCCAGTCCGCCGCGGATGACCGTGCCGTCCCGCCGCGCTGGGCCACCCGGCCCGAGCCGGTGGGCAGCGCGCCCCGGCTTCCCTCCTGGACGCGCGGCATGACCTCCGGCCGCAAGGCGGTCGCCGGACCGCGCAGCACCCCGCCGGACCCGGCGGGCGGGCTCTTCGGCGAGTGGATCGCCCGCCCCACGACCGGCCACGACGGCCCGCCCCCGCCGGACGAGCGGCCCGCCCCGTCGCCCGAGGCGGTGACCGCGCTGGCCGCACGGCACAACGCCGGACTGAGCCTCGGCCGCCTCGGCCGCTGGACGGAGGCGGGGGAAGTGCACCGGGCGGTGGCAGCGGAGCGCGCCCACCTCCTCGGCCCGGACCACCCCGACAGCCTCGCCAGCCGCTACGAGGCCGCCTTCGCCCTCAGCCGCACCGGCCGTGCCGCCGACGCGCTGCGCGAGTACAAGCGCGTGGCCGAGACCCGCATCCGCGCGCTCGGCTCCGAGCACCCCGACACGCTCGCCGCTCGCCAGGAAATGGCATACGTACTTGCCCAGTTGGGCCGGCCCTTCGATGCCCATCAGGTGTATCTGGCGGTGCTCTCGGCCCGCGAGCGCACCATGGGTGCCGAGCACCCCGACACCCTGTGCTGCCGGCACGACCTCGCCTTCAACCTCAACAGGCTCGGCCGCCTGGAGGACTCGTACCGCATGGCGTGCGGGGTGGCCGCCGCCCGCGCCCGGGTGCTCGGCCCCGAGCACCCGGACACTCTGCTCACCCGCTACGAAGCCGCTTACACCCTCGGGCAGTTGGGGCGGTGGGCGGAGGCCCTGGAGGCCTACCGCGAGGTCGCCGAGGCCCGTGCGCGGGCGCTCGGCCCGGACCACGCCGACACGCTCGCCGCCCGCTACGAGATCGGCATCGGACTCGGTCGGCTCGGCCGCACCGCGCAGGCTCTCGACCTCTACCGCGGCCTGGTCGACGACCGCACCCGGGTCCAGGGCCCCGCCCACCCCGAGACCCTGCGCGCCCGGCACGGCCTGGGCGTCAGCCTCGGCCGGCTCGGCCGCTGGGCCGAGGCCCTCGCCGAGTCCCGCGCGGTGTGCGCGCTGCGCGAGAGCACCCTCGGCGCCGACCATCCGGACACTTTGGTCAGCCGTCGTGAGGTCGCCGTCGGCCTGGGCTGGCTGGGCCGCTGGGCGGACGCGCTCACCGAGTACCGCCGGGTGGCCGACGCCCGTGAGCGCCTCCTCGGCGCGGACCACCGCGACACCCTCGCCGCCCGCAACGACGAGGCCCAGTGCCTGGAGCGCCTCGGGCACAAAGACGCGGCTGCCGGGCTGTACCGCGAGGTGACGGCACCGCGGCAGCAGCGGGCGGTGGGCGGAGTGTGACGGACGGCGGACGGTGAGGGCGGACGGCGGGTACGGGAGCGGAGGGTATGCCGGTGCGCCGGGGTGACCGGTGCGGTCTCCGAGTAGGGGCATCACTCGCCGCCTGGTCGGCACGGATCTTCACATGTTACGAAGAACCATGACCGCACACGAGGGAACCGGAACCCGGACATACGACGCCGTCATCGTCGGCGGAGGCCACAACGGCCTTGTCGCCGCCGCCTATCTCGCGCGGGCCGGACGCTCCGTGCTGGTGCTGGAGCGGCTGGACCACACGGGCGGGGCGGCGGTGTCCACCCGCCCCTTCGCCGGTGTCGACGCCCGGCTGTCCCGGTACTCGTACCTGGTCAGCCTGCTGCCCCGGAAGATCGTCCGGGAGCTGGGGCTCGACTTCCGGATACGCTCCCGCACCGTCTCCTCGTACACCCCCGCCGAACGCGGCGGCCGGCCCACCGGGCTGCTCGTCGGCGGGGGTGAGCGGCGCACCCGCGAGGCGTTCGCCCGGCTCACCGGCTCCGACCGCGAGTACCAGGCCTGGCAGCGCTTCTACGGGATGACCGGCCGCGTCGCCGAGCGTGTCTTCCCCACCCTCACCGGGCCGCTGCCCACACGGGAGGAGTTGCGCCGCACCGTCGACGACGAGGAGGCCTGGCGGACCCTGTTCGAGGAACCGATCGGTGTCGCCGTCGAGGAGAACTTCACCGACGACCTCGTACGGGGCGTGGTCCTCACCGACGCCCTCATCGGCACCTTCGCCGACGCCCACGACCCCACGCTCGAGCAGAACCGCTGTTTCCTCTACCACGTCATCGGCGGCGGCACCGGCGACTGGGACGTGCCGGTCGGCGGCATGGGCGCGCTCACCGACGCGCTGGCCACCGCCGCGCGCGACGCGGGCGCGGTCATCGCCACCGGCCACGAGGTGGTACGCATCGACACGGACGGCCGCACCGCCGAGGTCACCCACCGGACGGCCGACGAAGAGGGCGTCGCCGCCGCCCGGCACGTCCTGGTGAACGCCTCCCCGCGAGAACTGGCCCTACTGACCGGCGACACGCCCCCGGCCCCCGCCGAGGGTGCCCAGCTGAAAGTGAACATGCTGCTCACGCGGCTGCCGAGGCTGCGTGACAACTCCGTCGACCCGCGCGAGGCGTTCGCCGGGACCTTCCACATCGCCGAGGGATACGGGCAGCTGGCCGCCGCGCACGCCCAGGCCGCCGCCGGTGAGCTGCCCGCCGCTCCGCCCTCCGAGATCTACTGCCACTCGCTCACCGACCCGACGATCCTCGGTCCGGAGCTCGCCGCCCAGGGCTACCAGACGCTCACCCTCTTCGGCCTGCACACCCCGGCCCGGCTGTTCGCCCACGACAACGACGCCGTACGCGAGGAACTCCTCGCCGCGACGCTCGCCCAGCTCGACGCCCATCTGACCGAACCGCTCGCCGACTGCCTGGCTACCGACGCCGACGGACGCCCATGCCTGGAGGCGAAGACCCCGCTCGACCTGGACCGCGACCTCGGGCTGCCCGGCGGGAACATCTTCCACCGTGCCCTGGCCTGGCCCCACACCCAGGACGGCACCGGCCGCTGGGGGGTGGAGACCCGGCACGCCAACGTCCTGCTGTGCGGCGCGGGCGCGGTGCGCGGGGGAGGGGTGAGCGGGATACCGGGGCACAACGCGGCGATGTCGGTGCTGGAGGCGAGCTGACGGGGCGACCGGACCGGGATGCGCGGGCCGTTCAGTCGGCCGACCGGGTCCACCCCGACGCTCGCACCCGTGCCGCGTCCGCCGGACGGGCCTCGTCGAACAGGACGCCGCTGCCCGCCCGGACGCGCATTGCGTCCACGTAGGCTCCGCGCCCGACATACAGCCGGTCCGTCGCGTACCGCCAGCGCAGGGTGAGGCTCCGCGCGGTGGGCAGGGCGGCGGTGAGGCCGTGCCAGACCCGGCCCGACCAGCCCGTCGCGGTGCCCGCCGCATGCTGCCCGGGTGCCTCGCCCCGGCGCTCGGTGGTGAACGGCACCGGCTGCCAGGTCGTGCCGCCGTCCGTCGTGGCCTCCAGGGTGAGGAGGTCGGCGTGCGGCTCGGTGTCCCACCACAGGGCACAGCGCAGCCGTGCACCGCCGGACGACGTGTCCAGCGCGGGCAGCGTGAGCGTCGCCGTCGTCGAACCGGCCATCCCGGAGAACCAGGACGTCCGCCCGTCCCGTCCGCCGCGCCCTTCACGCCCCGGCGCCGGCCCGACCGGCACCGCGCGGGCCAGCTGGTTCGCGGCGGCCACCCGGGGAGCCGAACCGGTGCGCCAACTGCGCACCGGATGCACCGAGTTGCCCAGAACGACGAGAAACGAGTCGTTCGTCGGGTCGAGCACCAGCGAGGTACCGGTGAACCCGGTGTGGCCCGCCGTGCGCGGGGTGGCCATCGCGCCCATGTACCAGTGCTGGTAGAGCTCGAAGCCCAGGCCGTGCTCGTCCCCGGGGAAGCCGGTGTTGAAGTCGGTGAACATCAGCTCCACCGACTCCGGTCCCAGGATGCGTGCCCGGCCGTAGCCGCCGCCGTTGAGGAGGGTCCGCCCGAGGACCGCCAGGTCCCAGGCGCAGGAGAACACGCCCGCGTGGCCGGCGACCCCGCCCAGGCTGTAGGCGTTCTCGTCGTGCACCTCTCCCCACACCAGCCCCCGGTCGAGACCGGACCAGGGCAGGCGGGCGTCCTCGGTGGCCGCGATCCCCGGCTTCCACGAGGCGGGCGGGTTGTAGCGGGTGCGGTCCATGCCCAGGGGGCCGGTGATCTCGTCCCGCAGGAGGACGTCCAGGGCGCGGCCGGTGACCTTCTCTAGCACCAGCTGGAGCGAGATCAGGTTCAGGTCCGAGTACAGATACGCCGTTCCGGGCGGGCTGACGGGTGTCTCGTCGAGGACGAGCCGGACGCGCTCCTCGTACGTGGGCGCCTGGTGGAGCGGGATCCAGGCACGGAAACCCGAGGTGTGCGTGAGCAGGTGACGGAGCGTCACGCCTTCCTTGCCGGCGCGGCCGAAGTCCGGCAGGTACGAGGCGACGGCCGCCTCGAGCTCCAGTGCGCCCCGCTCGATCTGCTGCACCGCGAGGATGGAGGTGAACAGCTTCGACACCGAGGCCAGGTCGAAGACGGTGTCCTCGGTCATGGGGATCTGCCGGTCCGCCGGGAACTCGACGCCGGTGTCGGTCTTCTCGTCGTACGCCTGGTAGCGCACCGCCATGCCGATGGGCCGGTGCAGGGCCACGGTGCCGCCGCGTCCGGCGAGCAGCACCGCACCCGCGTACCAGGGGTGTCCGGGCGACGGTCCGAGGAACGCCTCGGCGTCGGTGACGAGTCGGTCCAGATGGCCGGCGAGCAGTCCGGCCCTCCGGGCCGACCCGTGCCGCAGGGTCGGGTGCCCACCGCCCGCCGCAGCCCCGGCCGTCGATGTCGCCGAAGGGGGTGAAGCGGCCGCGGCCGGACCGGCCGGGAGGGGGGCGAAGGCCAGAGCACCGCCCAAGCCCAGCGCGTGAACGCCGAGTTGGCGGCGCGTGATGCCGCTCTCCGCTGTGCCCGCCCTCGCCCCTTCGTCCACCATGGAGGTTCCTCCCGTGTCGTGGCCGCGGCCGGCGGCCTGAAAAATTCTTCCGGGATCGCCTTGCGAGGTGAAACTTTCCTGTCAGGTGCGGGATGTGTCAACGGGGCGTGCGGGCTGTGCCGTCGAACCGGCCCCCGGCCAGGAACCAGGCCCCGCCCCGGCCGCCGTCCTGCTCGCCCACCGAGTCGACCGGCTCGCCGTCTGCAAGCGGTCCGGCAGCATCGACTTCCCCACCGGGACACCACCCGAACCCGACGGCACGTTCTGCGGACGTCGCCTGCGAAAGCCCTACCGGCAGGGCAGCACCCGCCCGGTGCGACGACAGCTCGCCACCGGCCGGGCCCGTGCGAACCTCTCACTCGGCGCCTGCGCACGTGGGCCGCACCCCGCACAGCCGGCGTACGGGGTCCCACTCAACGCTCGTGCACGCGGACCACCTTCAGCTCGGGCGAGGACCGGATGTCCTTCTCGCAGAAGCGGGACGTCACCCACCGCTCACCCGGGAACAGCCGCGTCCGGTCACTGGGGTACGGCCGGTCGTACAGGGCGAACTCGATCCTTCTTCGGCGAGCGGCCGAATGATCGCCCGTGTCCCGGCGAGCGTGAGCACACACGAGGGTGAGCACGTCGTGGAACGGATGCGGGACAAGCACGCGGCCGACCGCGCCGCCGGGATCAACCACGAAGGCCCCGCGCGTTCGGCCACCGGGGCGTGAAGCCCCGGGCCAAAGGCAGGACCCTGAAGCTCCCCAAGTCGACGGGACCGGGGCTGAGCCGATCCGTCCGGCCGCAGACGCCGTGCCGGCCCACGACGCCTATCCGGACAAGGGGCCCACCCCGGCGGGCAGCTGCCGAGCCCGGAACGCCGAAGGGGCCCGCAGCCGGACCGTCCGCACGGCCTGCCGCCGAGCGGCCCGGTGTCTTGACCTCCCCCGCCGGTGAACCGAGGATCGTCTTCCATGACGCCCGGACACGCCAGCACGGTCGACGGACTCCTGCGACGCAGCGCCCGCCGCACCCCGGCGCGGATCGCCGTCGAGTACGGCGACCGCGCCTGGACGTACGACGCACTCGACACCGCCGTCTCCCGCGCGGCGAGCGTCCTGCTCGGCGCGGGACCGTCCCCCGGCGACCGGGTGGGTGCCTACGGACACAACTCCGACGCCTACCTGATCGGTTTCCTCGCCTGCGCCCGCGCCGGCCTGGTGCACGTACCCCTCAACCAGAACCTGACCGGCGACGACCTCGCCTACCTCGTCGGCCAGTCCGGCAGCGGCCTGGTCCTCGCCGACCCCGGCCTCGCCGGACGGCTCCCGGACGGCGTACGGACGCTGCCCCTGCGCGACGCCGACGGCTCGCTGCTCGAGCTGCTGGCCGAGGCACCCGCCCACGCCGGGCCCGAGCCGCGCTCCGAGGACCTGGTGCAGCTGCTCTACACCTCCGGCACCACCGCCCGGCCCAAGGGCGCGATGATGACCCACCGCGCCCTGGTGCACGAGTACCTGAGCGCCATCACCGCCCTCGACCTCCAGGCCGGTGACCTCCCCGTGCACGCGCTGCCGCTCTACCACTCGGCGCAGATGCACGTCTTCCTGCTGCCCTACCTCGCGGTCGGCGCGACCAGCGTCATCCTCGACGCGCCCGACGGCGACCGGATCTTCGACCTGATCGAGGCGGGCCGCGCGGACAGCCTGTTCGCCCCGCCCACGGTCTGGATCGGCCTGTCCGACCGCCCCGACTTCCAGGCCCGCGACCTGAGCGGACTGCGCAAGGCGTACTACGGGGCGTCGATCATGCCCGTGCCGGTCCTGGAACGGCTCACGGAACGGCTGCCGGACCTGGCCGTCTACAACTGCTTCGGGCAGAGCGAGATCGGCCCGCTGGCGACCGTCCTCGCCCCCGACGAGCACAAAGGGCGCATGGGCTCCTGCGGGCGGCCCGTGCTGTTCGTGGACGCGCGGGTGGTCGACGAGGACGGCAAGGACGTACCCGACGGAACACCCGGTGAGATCGTCTACCGGTCGCCGCAGCTGTGCGAGGGGTACTGGGACAAGCCCGAGGAGACCGCCGAGGCCTTCCGCGACGGCTGGTTCCACTCCGGGGACCTCGCGGTGCGGGACACCCACGGCTACTTCACGATCGTCGACCGGGTGAAGGACGTCATCAACTCCGGCGGCGTGCTGGTCGCCTCGCGGCAGGTCGAGGACGCGCTGTACACGCACGAGGCGGTCGCCGAGGCGGCCGTGATCGGCCTTCCCGACGAACGCTGGGTGGAGGCCGTCACCGCAGTCGTCGTCACGCGCGGCAAGGTGACGGAGGAGGAGCTGATCGCGCACGCGCGCGAGCGGCTCTCCTCCTTCAAGGCGCCGAAGAGGGTGCTCTTCGTGGACAGACTGCCGCGCAACGCCAGCGGGAAGATCCTCAAACGGGAGCTGCGCGACCGTTTCACCGGGTGAGCGCGGTACCCGGCCCGGCGCGGACCGGTGCGGCTCAGCGCGGACGCAGGTCCACGATCCGCCGGATCTTGCCCACCGACCGCTCCAGCGTCTCCGGATCGACGATCTCCACCCCGACCGACACCCCGATACCGTCCTTCACGGCCGCCTCGACGGACCGGGCCGCCGCCGCGCGGGTGGCGGTGTCCGCGTCCGGCCGGGCCTCGGCGCGCACCGTGAGGGCGTCCATACGGCCCTCCCGGGTGAGCCGGAGCTGGAAGTGCGGCGCCACGCCCGGTGTGCGCAGCACGATCTCCTCGATCTGGGTGGGGAAGAGGTTCACCCCGCGCAGGATCACCATGTCGTCGCTGCGGCCGGTGACCTTCTCCATCCGCCGGAACGCCGCCCGTGCCGTCCCCGGCAGCAGCCGGGTCAGGTCGCGCGTCCGGTACCGCACGATCGGCATCGCCTCCTTGGTGAGCGAGGTGAGGACCAGTTCGCCCCGCTCGCCCTCCGGCAGCACCTCGCCGGTGACGGGGTCGACGACCTCCGGGAGGAAGTGGTCCTCCCACACGTGCAACCCGTCCTTGGTCTCCACGCACTCCTGCGCGACACCCGGTCCGATGACCTCCGACAGCCCGTACATGTCGACGGCGTCGATGGCGAACCGCTCCTCGATCTCCTGCCGCATCAGCTCCGTCCAGGTCTCGGCGCCGAAGATCCCCACACGCAGGGACGTGCCGCGCGGATCGACGCCCTGCCGCTCGAACTCGTCGAGCAGGGTGAGCATGTAGGACGGCGTCACCATGATCACCGCGGGCTTCAGATCCTGGATCAGCCGCACCTGCCGGGCCGTCATGCCGCCGGAGGCGGGGATCACCGTACAGCCGAGCCGCTCGGCGCCGTAGTGGGCGCCCAGGCCGCCGGTGAACAGGCCGTAGCCGTACGCCACGTGCACCGTGTCCCCCGGCCGGCCGCCCGCCGCGCGGATCGAACGGGCCACCACGTCCGCCCACATGGACAGGTCGCCCTCGGTGTAGCCGACGACCGTGGGGCGCCCGGTGGTCCCGCTGGAGGCGTGCAGGCGGCGGATCCGTTCGCGCGGCACGGCGAACATCCCGTACGGGTAGTTCTCCCGGAGGTCCGCCTTGGTGGTGAACGGGAACCGGGACAGGCCGGCGAGGGAGCGGCAGTCGTCCGGGTGGACGCCTGCCCCGTCGAACGACGCCCGGTAGAACGGCACGTGGTCGTAGGCGTGCCACAAGGAGGCCCGCAGCCGCTCCAGCTGGAGCGCCCGCAGTTCCTCCACGCCGAGCCGTTCCGCCGGGTCGAGCAGGTCCACCGCCTGAGCCATCGGGAACTTCCCCTCGCTCATCGCATCCGTCGCGTCCATCAGGCCAATGCGGACGACCGATCATTCGGTCGCTCTCGCAGGCATCAGTAATCCAGCCCGACCCCGCCCGGGGCAAGGCCCGGTGCACACTTCTTCCGCGCGTCGGGGACGCCGTGGACGGGGGAGCGAGGGAGGCGAGGGAGGGGGAGCGAGGCCGGGAGACCTCCGCTCAGCGGGGGGAGCCGGATGAGCCGCCGCTCCCGGTACGGTTTTCACCGCTGCCCCTGCCGCCCTGTGGCCCGTAAGCGGTCATGAAGCGGTCGCGGAACTCGTCCATGCCCCAGGTCGGGGCGTCGGGCGCGGGCTTGAGGCCTTCGGTCCAGTCCCAGTGGGCCACCCGGTCCAGGACCTTCTCGTCGTGGGCGACGATCGTGACCGGCACGTCCTTGCCGGTGCTGCCGGCGGTGACGGTCGGCACCGGCTGGTGGTCGCCGAGAAAGACCAGGACCGTGTCCTCGTCGCCGTACCGTTCCATCCACCCGGTCAGACTGCGCAGCGAGTACTCGATGGACTTGCGGTACTCGGTGCGTACCCTCTCCGGGTCCTGCCAGACCTCCGCGGGGTCGGTACCCTCCTTCTTGATCCCGTGGAACACGGAGCCGTCGCCGAGGTCGTCCCAGTCGATCATGCGGGCGTTGGGGGACCACGGGTTGTGGCTGGAGGCGAGGATGATCTCCGCCATGATCGGCTCACGGTCCTTCCTGCCGTGCTCCAGACGCTCGAAGGCCTCCATGCTGAACTGGTCGGGCACCGGCGTCCAGCTGAAGTACGGGCCCCGGTAGCCGAGGTGCTCGGAGTCGTAGATGTGGTCCAGGCCGAAGTACCTGCCCTCCGGCCAGGCCCGCCGCACTCCGGGCACGATGCCGACGGTGCGCCAGTCGCCGGTCTTGCGGAAGTAGTTGGTGAGGGTCATGCGGTCGCTGGTGGTGAGGCTGCGGTAGCGCTGCTGGTTCTTGATCCACAGGCCGGACAGGAAGGTGGAGTGGGCGAGCCAGCTGCCCGCTCCCGTCACCGGCGACCTGAGCCAGCCGCTGCGCGACTCGAAACCGGCGGCCTTCAGGGAACCGGTGCCCTCCTTCAGCACCGCGTCGATCGGCTCCGCCATCGCCGGATCGTCGATCGCGACCCGGCCGTAGCTCTCGATGAAGGTGAACAGGACGTCCTTGCCGCGCAGCCCGGTGAACAACTGGTCCGGCGGAGTGTCGGCGAAGACGTCGACGGCGGCCTGCTGCTCGAAGACCCGTGCGTCCCTGAGCCCCGCGCGCACCTGCTCCAGGCGGTTGCCCAGCATCTCCGCGGTGCCCCTGGTGGCGAGCGGGACGCCGGTGATCTGCACGCCCAGGGTCACACAGGTGATCCACACGACGCCGAGGACCAGGATGGTGCGGGCGGCGGACGCACGGTGGCGGACCATCAGGTCCGTGATCCGCACCGCCGCCAGCGTCATCAGCACCAGCAGGGCGGCGAACAGGACGATCACGCCGAGCACGGCGAGGATCTGCCCGCCCCGGCCGAACGACTCCCGGACGAACTCGGCCGCGTCGTCGAACAGGATCCAGTCGAGCACCAGGTCGAACGGCCGGGCCAGCACCTGGTAGAACCCCATGTCCACCATCTTCAGGACGGCGAGCAGACCGAGGAGGACGCCCGAGACCACCGCCGTGATCCGCCGGGGCCTCGGCGGCAGCGCGAGCAGCAGCGTCGCCAGCAGGACGCCCTCGGCCGGGATGCGGAGGAACGCCTCGAGGGACAGCCGCTCCACGCGGTTCGGTACGAGGAGCGCGAACAGCAGCAGCGCTCCGGCCAGGACGGTCGTCCCGACGGTGACACCGCGGGCGGCGCGGGGGTGGCCGTGGCGCCAGCGGTCCCGTCGCGTGGCTGCCGGGCCGTCGGGGAGCTCTTCGGAAGGTTTGGGCGTGGCGGCGGGGGCGGTGGGGTGGTCAGTGGTTTCGGTCGGGCCGTCGGCCGGGTCCGCTCCGCTCCCGGTGGGGTCCGACAGCTGACGGGAGCGTGTGAAGAGCTGCACCCGGGGGTCCTTCCGTGCGGTACTGCGAGGGCATGGCACAGCGGGCCCGCGAACGGACCTGCCACCACCAGTACGTTCACACGTCATCCTGCGTTCAATCGCGCGGTCCGGGGTCCGGGGTCCGGGGTCCGGGGTCCGTGGTCCGGAGTCCGCAGGTCGAACTCCGCAGGTCGAACTCCGCGGCTCGGAGCCCGTTGTCCGGCCCCCGTCGTCGGGAGGCCGGCGGTCCCGGCGCGCGCGTCACGCGCACCCCGCTCCGCTCAGCCCTCCGCCGCGTGCCGGCGTGCCCACCGGCAGCCGCTCCCGTGCGGCGACCGCTGGACGACTCCCGTGGTCACCGGTCGGCGCGGAATCCCGTATCCCGCCGGACGGCCCCGGCAGCGGGCCCGGATCTTCTCCGGAGACGGTCGCGCCGCCGCCCGTCCGGACCCGCGCCACGGCCGCGTCCGGACGGGACCTGAGGGCCTGCTCGACCTCCTCCGGATGTGCCTTCCCACCCACCGGGCGGGGAGCCACCGAACTCCGCGGCGACCTGCCCGTCAACATGTCCGGCGTCCCCCACCGCCACCCCGTGTGACTGGCGAGCAGCGGGCCCTCGCCTCCCGGCCCGTCCGCGCCCCTTGTGGAAAGGGACCCCCGACATGACCTGTCGGTGGCCGGAACCGATGGCTAGGCTGGCCGCGGACGACGGAAATCGGGAGGAGTACGGACGTGGCCGAAAGCACCATCCAGCAGCGACCGCTCACCGGCTGGGACAAGCCCGACCTGGATCTGAGCAACGCACAGTGGCAGTCCAGCAGCCGAGGCCTGGGGGATGTCCAGATCGCCTTCGTGGAGGGCTTCATCGCCATGCGGAACAGTGGCCGCCCACAGAGTCCCTCCCTGATCTTCACCCCGGCCGAATGGGGCGCCTTCGTGTCGGGGGCCCGGGAGGGGGAGTTCGACCTGACGTGAGCCGGGGCGTACGGCTTCGGGACGCACGCGCCCGGGCCTGCCGGCCGGTGAGCGGTAGGACCGCCGGACAGGTGTCGCCGCCCATCTTCTGGACACATGACCAGGGATACCCTTCCGGTCCGGGCCCCGAGCCAGGCCGGCCCGGGAACGTGAGGGTCGTGGTCCGGAAGAGAGGAACCCCATGAGCACCCAGCCGGTCGTCGCGGCGGTCGACGGTTCGGACGACAGTCTGCGCGCCCTGGAGTGGGCCCTGGACGCCGCACACCGGCGCGAGGCCCCGCTGCGGGTGGCGCACGTACGCCAGTACGCCCTCTGGGGCCGGCCCGAAGAAGGGCCCGCCGGGCCGCCCGCCCCCGAGGACGATCCGGTCCTCGGTCTGGTCCGCGGCCGGCTGGAGGGACGGACCGGCCTTCCAGCCGTCGACTTCGCCGCCCTGGACGGCGCTCCCGGTGCCGTCCTGCCCGAACTGGGGGCCACCGCACAGCTGCTGGTGCTCGGCTCCCGAGGCCGCGGCGGCTTCGCCGGCCTGCTGCTCGGCTCCAACTCCCTTGCCGCGGCCCGGGACGCCGAATGCCCCGTCGTCGTGGTCCCCCGGCCCGAACGGGACACCGGCACGCCCGTCGAGGCCGCCGAGCCCGCCGGAGCCGGCCCCGGGGTCGTCGTCGGCGTGAGCGTCGACGGCCCCGACGAGGCCACCCTCGCCTTCGCCTTCCGTGAGGCTGCCCTGCGTGGCGCCGGTGTCCGGGTCGTCGCCGCCTATTCGTGGCCCCTGCAGACCTGGATGCTGCCGGGGGAGATGCCCGCGCCGCAGATCGACCAGGGCGCCGTCGAGCACGAGACCCGCATCCTCGCCGATGGCTTCCTCGCCCCGCACCGCGAACGGCACCCCGAGGTCGCCGCCGAGGTCCGGGTGCTGCCCGGGGACGCCGCCGGGCACTTGGTCGAGGCCTCCGACGGGGCCGATCTGGTCGTCGTGGGACGCCACCGGCGACGCCTGCTGGCACCGGCCCGCATGATGGGCTCCGTCACCCAGGCCGTCCTGCTCCACGCGGCGAGTCCCGTCGCGGTGGTCCCGCCGGCGCCCCCGCAGGGGTAGTCCAAAGGGAGCCGGGCACAGCGTCGGCCACAGGCCCGACCGGGCGAGCGTGGCGGGGTCGCCCGGCCGTCCGCCCGCGGGTCCGGGCACGTACCATGGCGGCATGTCGTTCCTCCGCCGCCGCAGCGCCACTCCCGCCGGACCCGACTTCGACGTACTGGCCATGGACCCGGGTGACTGGCCCGGGAATCTGGGCGCCGGGCTGCTGCCCGCCCCCGACGGCACCTGCCAGGGCGTCTTCCTGCGCTACGACCTGTTCGGCGGTCGCGGCCCCGCGATGATCATCGGCAATCTGCCGGAGGGCTCCCCGGCCCGCGAGGTCCCCGAGGGCGAGGTCCCCTTCGAGGTCGCGCAGCTGCTGCTGGCGCTGGAGAACGACGAGGAGGTCACCGTCGTCGGCACCGAGGACGTGCCCGTCATGCAGGGCGACAACCTGCTCATCGTGCGCCGGGTGAAGCTCTCCGAGAGCCGGATCTCCTGCGTGCAGTTCGACCGCAGCGACAACGTGCTGGTCACCATCGCCGCCTGGGACCGCCCCATCACCGACGACCTGTACACCCTCCTCAAGCCGCTGCCCGCCGAACTGTTCCAGCAGGGCTGACCGGCCCCGCTCACCGGCGGGGAACAGAGGGCCGGGAACGAGGGCCGGAATCGAGGGTTGGGGACGGCCGCCGCTACGCCTGCTTCACCGTCACGTCCGCCGCCCGCACGAACGCGACCCGGTGGCCGAACTGGATCTGGTAGTACAGCTCCTTGCCCCTGACCACCTGGTGCGAGGACCGGTCGAAGGCCACCGCGTACAGGTACTCACCGGGCATCCTGTCCCCGGTGACGTACTGCTGGCCCTTCGGCAGCGTGTACGGCAGCGGGGACACCTCCTGTGCGGGCACCCCCTCCGGGTAGGCGGCCTTCTCCGGGTAGGCGCGTCCGTACACCGGCACGGAGTCCAGCCCCTTCCTCGGGGTCACGACCCGGCCCGCGGCGGGCACCGCGGTGGACTGCCTCTCCGGGTTCCTGAACCAGGCCTTCTGCCCCAGGTACCAGATCGCCGTCCAGTCGCCCCACCGGTCGGCGACCGCGTACTGCTGGCCGGCCGACACCCGTGACGACAGGTCGTTCACCCCGGTCGTCGGATGCGAACCCAGGCCGATGTCCCTGATCAGGGCGGACTTCTCGTCGTGGTCGGAGTACAGCCGCACCGCGCTGGACCCGTGCGCCGCGCACGGCTCGCCCGCGCTCCCGCAGCCCGTGAACACCGGGCCGTGGGTGGCGTAGTCGGGGCGGATCGTCACCAGGCCGCCGCTCTTCCCGGCCGTGGCCACGAAAGGGCTGCCCAGCAGCTCGAAGTAGTGCGCCCAGTCCCAGTAGGGCCCGGGGTCGGTGTGCATGCCGGGCACGGTCGCCGCGGTCGTACCGGGCACGGTGTCGTGGCCGAGGATGTGCTGCCGGTCCAGGGGGATGTCGTACTTCTCGGCGAGATACCGCACCAGCCGGGCCGAGGAGCGGTACATCGCCTCGGTGTACCAGGCGTCCGGTTCTGTCAGGAAGCCCTCGTGCTCCAGCCCGATCGATCCGGCGTTGACGTACCAGTTGCCCGCGTGCCAAGCCACGTCCTTCGCCTTCACGTGCTGGGCGATGTGACCATCGGTCGAGCGCAGACTGTAGTGCCACGACACATAGGTGGGGTCCTGGACCATGTGGAGAACGCCCTCCCAGGCGCCCTCGGTGTCATGGACGACGATGTACCGGATCGGCTGCGAGGCAGGACGGTCCGACAGGTCGTGGTTGCCGTAGTCACCGTCCCCGAACTCCTCGTACGGGGCCGGGATCCACTCGCAGGACACCGTCGCGGGACACTCCGTGCCGGCGGAGCCTGCGGACACGGTCCGCAGACCGGCGCGGCGCAGCGCCGACCGGTCCGGGGCGAGATCCGGACGGGCGGCCAGGGCGACCGGCTCTCCCGTGTCCGTGACCCGGTGCGCACCGGCGCGGATCACCGAGTAGACGTCGTCCGCGTACGCCGCCGCCGACGCGGTGTCGTCCGCGCCGGAGAAGCGGGCCACCGCGCCGTACCAATGGGCCGGATCCTCGCTCGGCGCCATGCCCAGCTGCTGCTGGGCGTCGGCCAGCAGCGCGGCGCCGCCCGCCACGTTCGCTGCCGGGTCGTCGCGCAGCCGCTCGGCGCTCAGCCCGGTCAGCTCGGCCGCCCTCGGCAGGGTGGCCAGCCGGTCGGGGAGGGCGGCGGCGGTGCGCGGCACGTGCGCCTGGGGACGCAGCGCGGGACGGGCCTCGTCGCCCCGGGGATCCTCCGTCCCCTCGTCGTGATGCGACGTCACCGACGCCGACGCGGTGCGGGCGTCCGTGAGGTGCATCGGGCCGTAGCCACCGGTCACACTCGGCGCGCCGTCGTGAGTGTCCCAGCGGGACTGGAGGTAGGAGACGGCCAGCAGCACGGTTCGCGGCACCTCGTACGCGGCGGCCGCAGCGCCGAAAGCTTCCTGCAGCCGGGTCTCGTCGGACGGCCCGGCATCCGGTGGGACAGCGGACGGGGCCGCGCCGAGCAGCGGCAGAGTGAGCGCCACCGCGGCCAGGGCACCGGCCGTACGGCGGGCAGGGCGGGCACCGACGGCCGGCGCACGGCCGGGTCGGACGGGGGATCCTCGCAACGCGGTCTCCTGGGACGATCGGGCGGGACGGGCCGTACGAGCCGTAGGGCCGTACGGGTGACTCGTACGGGGCCTGCGGGTGCGACTGTGCTACCGGCTGGCCGATGATCCGTCAATCATGCCCAGGAGGAGTGTGATTCCCCTGTCGTCCAGGGCCCACGGGACTTTCGTGGCGGCGGCCCGGAGACCTGCGGCACATCAGTGGCGTACACCGATGGCACCGGAAACCGGTTGTGAAATGTCGAAGACGTGCCGACATCGTGCCGGGACCCGTGGGGAACCCGCCGGGGACATGCGAAGGCGTGCGGCGCCTTCGCATGTCCCCGGCGGGTCAGCGCGTGCCGACCGCCGCGCGCACGGCCTTGCGGGCCATCTGACAGTCGTCGTGCAGCCGCCGTAGCAGCAGCCGCTGCTCCTCGCCGGACGGCAGCGCGCCCGGCCGGGCCGTGTTCGGCGCCACCGGGGGCGCGTCGTGCATCGAACGCTGTACGGCCGTCTCGTAGGTGCGGATCTCACGTGTCAGCACCAGCATCAGGTTCACCAGGAACGCGTCGCGTGAGGCATGGCCCGCCGACTGCGCGATCTGGCTGATCTGCCGGCGCGCCACCGGGGCGTCCCCGAGGACCGCCCACAACGTCGCCAGGTCGTAGCCCGGCAGGTACCAGCCCGCGTGCTCCCAGTCCACCAGCACGGGACCGGCCGGCGAGATCAGGATGTTGGAGAGCAGCGCGTCGCCGTGACAGAACTGGCCCATGCCCTGGCGCCCGGCTGTCTGCGCGATGCCGTGCAGCAGCTTCTGCAGATCGTCCATGTCCCGGTCGGTGAGCAGACCCAGCTCGTGGTAGCGGGCGATGCGCGCCGCGTAGTCCAGCGGGGCGTCGAACGTACCGGCGGGCGGGCGCCATGCGTTCAGCCGGCAGATCGCGCCGAGCGCCGCCCTGATGTCCGCCCGCGGCGGTGCCTCCACCGGATGCCGCTGCAGGGCCGCCACCCGGCCGGGCATCCGCTCGATGACCAGGGTGCAGTTGTCCGGGTCCGCCGCGATCAGCCGGGGCGCCCGCACAGGCGGGCGGTGCCGGACGAACGAGCGGTAGGCCGCTATCTCGTGCCGGAACCGCTCGGACCAGGCGGGCGAGTGATCCGTTAAGCATTTGGCCACCGCGGTGCTCCGGCCCGTCGTACCGACCAGGAGAACGGACCGGCCGTTGCGGCGCAGCACCTGGGCCGGCGCGAACTCCGGGCAGATGCGGTGCACCGACGCGATCGCCGAGCGCAACTGGGCGCCCTGGGGGCCGGACAGGTCGAGCCGCCCACTGAGCTGCTGGGGGCCGGCGCCCGGCGCGCGCCGGGCGGTGCCCGCACCGAGCACGGGGGCCGCCTGGCGCGCGGGGGCGAGGTAGGGACCGCTGTCCGACGGACGCGGCCGGGGCGGCCGGAGCGGCCGGGGCGGTGCGGACACGGAGGACGATGCTGCGTACATGGGCGATACAGATCCCTTCGTGTGCCTGCGACGTCAGCGCACCACACGGCCCGGTCGCCCAGGTGCATCCTGGGGAATGCCCCGGCGGAGACCGGGTCGTGGTGGCGCGTTCCTACTCGACACCCGTCGACCCCTGGCACACCATCTGGCGAACCCTGGCGAACCCTGGCGAATAGTCGCCCGGCACCTTTCACCGGACTACTGTCAACTCAGCCGAGAACCTGGGGGCTTGACGTGAGCGGACAACCCAACACCCGGCTCTCGGACCTGTTCGGCCTGGCCGGCTGGTCCAAGGGTGAACTCGCGAGGCTGGTCAACCGGCAGGCGGCGGCCATGGGCCATCCCCAGCTGGCGACCGACACCTCCCGGGTGCGGCGGTGGATCGACAAGGGAGAGATCCCGCGTGATCCCGTACCGCGGGTGCTGGCGGCCCTGTTCACCGAGCGTCTCGGCCGTGTCGTGACCATCGAGGATCTCGGTCTGGTCCGGCACGGGCGTACGGGGAAACGGCAGAGCGGCGGGAAGACCGAACATCCCGACGGAATGCCGTGGGCGCCCGAGCGGACGGCCGAGGTCCTCACCGAATTCACGGGAATGGACCTCATGCTCAATCGACGAGGCCTGGTGGGCGCGGGCGCCGCGCTCACCGCGGGATCCGCACTCACCGGCGCCATGCACGACTGGCTGCACACCGACCCCGTCCTGACCACAGACGCTCACCGGCCCGACCGTCCGGCGCATGCCGACGCCGCCGGAATCGACCGGTACGAGGCCGCCCCCATCGGGTCCCAGGAGATCGAGGAACTCGAGCGCTCCGTGGAGGTGTTCCGCGCCTGGGACGCGGCCCGGGGCGGCGGCCTCCAGCGCAAGGCGGTGGTCGGCCAGCTCAACGAGGTGGGCGGCATGCTCGCCTACCACCACCCACCTCATCTCCAGCGGCGCCTGTGGGGCGTCGCCGCCAACCTCGCCGTCCTCGCCGGGTGGATGTCGCACGACGTCGGCCTGGAACCCACGGCGCAGAAGTACTTCGTCATCGCCACGCACGCCGCCCGGGAGGGCGGCGACCGGCCGCGCGCGGGGGAGGCACTGTCCCGCGCGGCCCGCCAGATGGTTCACCTGGGCCGTCCCGACGACGCCCTGGACCTGCTGAAACTCGCCCACTCGGGCTCGGGCGAGGAAGTACTGCCGCGCACCCGCGCGATGTTCCACACCATCGAGGCCTGGGCACAGGCGTCCATGGGCAGGGGACAGGCGATGCGCCGCACCCTGGGCCGGGCCGAGGACCTGTTCGCCTCCGACCGGGGGAGGGACCAGGAGCCGCCGGACTGGATGCAGATCTTCAAGGACGAGGATCTGTACGGTATGCACGCCCTGGCCTACCGCACGCTGGCCGAGTTCGAACCGGGCGCGGCGGTGCACGCCCAGCACTACGCGGAGAAGGCGCTGTCCCTGCGCATCGACGGCCGGGAACGGTCGAAGATCTTCGACCATCTCTCCATGGCCTCCGCATGTTTCATCGCCGACGACCCGGAACAGGCGGACCGGTACGCGCGGCTCGCGCTGATGTCGATGGGCTCCAACTCCTCGCGCCGCACCTGGGACCGGCTGCGCGAGATGTACCGGCTCACCGCCGAGTACTCCTCGTATCCCAGGATCCAGGAACTGCGGGAGGAGATCAGGGCGACCCTGCCGAGGCCCAGGGGCAAGGGGGGCAACAGCGCACGGGCATAGGGGGACCGGGGCGCCCTGCTCACGAGGCGTACGGGTGGTACGAGCCCGCTGAGTCCTACGGGGCCACCCGGGCGACGAGCACGCAGGCATCGTCCTCGCGTTCTCTGTCCCCGAACTCCCGCAGGACGGCCAGCAGGCAGTCCTGCGCGGTGCGGCTCTCCGCGAACTGTGGTGCCAGGCCGATCAGCCGGCGCACGGACGCGGCCCCGGACCGTCCGGGCACCAGTCCGCCGGTGTGCAGCAGCAGCAGATCGCCGGCCTCGAGGATCTCCTCGGCCTGCCCGTAGGAGGCTGCCGGGGTGGCGCCCAGCAGGACGCCGTCCGGGGCGTCCAGCGCGCACCCCGTTCCGCCGCGGAACAGCAGTGGGACGGGGTGTCCGGCCTGAGCCCACGTCAGGGAGCGGCTCTCGGGCCGGTAGCGCAGACAGAGGCCGCTGCCGAGGGCGGGCTGCCCGGTGGCGTCCAGTAACCGGTTGAGGCAGGCCATCAGCGGTCCGGGATCGGTGCCGGACATCGCCATGCCGCGCATGGCACCGAGCAGCATCGCCATCCTCGAGGCCACGCCGACGCCCTGACCGGTCAGCCCGCCGACACTGAGCAGGGTGGTGCCGTCGGACAGTTCGAGGGCGTCGTACCAGTCCCTGCCGGTTGCCGCGCCCGTCGCCGACGGGAGGTGCCGGGCGGCGACGTCGAGGGTCCGGGGCCCCCTTCGCGGGAGCCGCAGGGAGCCGCGCCAGGCCGGCAGCACGGCTTCCTGCAGCTCGACCGCGATCCGGTGCTCGGGCCGCGCCGCGTGCTGTCCCCGGTGGTGCAGCGGGTCACGGGTCTCGCCGACCGCCCGTCGGCACCGGCGCAGTTCGCTGACGTCCCGCAGCACGGCCCACATCGAGGCGGTGCTGCCGTCGTACCCGAGAACCGGTTCGCCCATCATGTGCACGGTCCGGACGCTGCCGTCCGGGCGTATCAGCCGGAACTCCCCGTCGATGGGCCGGGCGTCGACGAGGCAGCCCGTGACCATCGCCGTCAGCCTCGGCCGGTCCTCGTCGTGCACCAGCGACGGCAGTTCGTCGAGTGTGAGCGGCGGGGTGGCAGGGTCGCGGTCCAGGATGCGGTACAACTCCCCGGACCAACTGGCCTCGTCCGTCAGCAGGTTCCACTCGGCACTGCCGACCCGGCTGAGCAGGGCGCCCTGCCTCGGCGCGGACGCCGTGGTGGGCGGCCGCGCCGTCCCCGCGGGAGCGGCCGGCGCGGGGACGGGCGGCGGGCCGTCCCGCAGCTGTGCCAGGTGCTCGTCCAGGTCGTCGAGCCGGCGCAGCGCCAGCTCGTACAGGGCGCGCCGCCAGCGGTCCCGCGGGTCCGAGGTGTCCGCAGGGGTGCCGCGCCGTACGGCGTCCACCTCGCCCCTGAGCCGCCGGGTCTGCGAGATGAGCGCCTCGACCGGGCCGCGTCCTGGCGGCTGGGCTGCTGAGCGGTCCGCGGAGAGGTGGGGCGGCATGACGCACTCCGATGTGGGACGGTTCGGGCCGGAGTCGGACGGAGGGACCGTTACGACTGTTGCACAGCCCGCGACGCCCTGTAAGGGATTCGGCAAGACACCTTAAGGTCGTGCCCTTGGCATATGCCACCGTCTTCGCGGAGTTACTCGAGGGTATGCGCCGGATGCCGGCACGGCAGGTCAACTTTCCTGAGGCGTAAGTGACTTGATGAGGGTTCTGGTCTGCATTTCCCGCACGTGCACATGTTCGGCGGATAGGCGTTCGTTTGCGGAAGCGATCCGCGCGGTCCTCCGTCCCGGGGTGCCCGGCCGGAATCCGGC
>NZ_JBHXQZ010000061.1:0-49455 GCF_042717095.1 Streptomyces sp. NPDC058632
CCTACGCCATGCCGCCCGCGACTGCCACAGGCCCCTGACCGCCCTCGGCCTCACCGGATGAATCCGGACAGATCTCGATCATGCAAGGGACCCTGGAGCACAGGGTGCCTGGCTGACGTCCGTATGACAGGTTTTCCGACCCCTGTCCGCGTCACCAGTGCTCCTTCCCGCGGACGGTATCCGGATCGCTGGTGTCGCGCTGTACGCTGAAGCAGCGTCCGGGTTCGTCGCTACGGTTGGTGGGCTCAGCTCCCCGTCCAAAGTTTCTTCATCAGACGTCGTCTGTGGTCGGGGGCCGGAACCCTCCGGAAGACGCTCGGGGACACTCGATGAATGCAGTCGACACCGTACCGGTGCAGCAACTGCAGTTCCCGCTCGTCGAGCGGATCAGGAACCAGCACAGCAAGCCGGTCCACAGGCCGAGGGCTGTGCGGGGCGTAATCCAACAGTTGAGAGAGAGCTTCACGCACATATGCGTGCTCGGTACGACTCTTCGCCTCGATCACCTCCACACCGTCAGATCCGTGCAAATAAATGTCACAAAGACCGACCGGAGACCGGAAGCGTTCAGCATTGGTGGTGAGCGTGGCACAGAACTCCGTGACCAACGGCTGTTCTTCACGCCTGTAGAGGGTAGTCACCGCTGCACGCTCGAAACTGACGATCGGCGTGTGCTGCTGTTCCAATGCAGTCCGCTGGGTCTGGACCAGGCCGCGGGTAGGGGGCCTCTCGATGTCGAGTTTTTCCAGCACCGTCCTGGTGGTTATACGCAAACCCTCGATGACAGCTTGGGCTTTGTCACCTTCCAGCACCAGTTGGCCAAAAAAACCGTAGCTCTTGGAGTACCCGATCATTTCAGCAAGTTCCTCATACGGAACCCCAGCGGGGACAAAGTCGCGCAGACTGTACACGGTACGCCAACTCTTACCACCGGGCGAGGGAGGCCAGAGCACGTCGGCAACCTCGCCGTTGACAAAGATGGCGCCGACTTCCCCCACAGCCAACACCTTCTTCGTCCCAGTGAACAGGGCCACGTCACCAGTGCGAACTTTTGACATCGCCTTGTCATGGGACGATGTGGCGCCCCAGAAACGAGCCGCCCCCTCGGGATGGAGGTGGAGGAGTTGCTCAAGCTGCCGCGACGACATGTGCTTCACCAACGACGCCTCAGTGAAAGACACCTCTTGCTGAAGCGTGTCACGCCAGTGCTTGCGTGACTCCTTGCTCCCGTACGCCGGACACACAAGCACCCGCGCCTCGAGATCGGCATCCGGTACGGAGCCCGCCGTACCCCGGGTGAGATCATCCACATGCACGCAATGATCGTAACTACTGATCAGTTAATCGCACTAGTCGGCGGGGCCTTCCAGTTGAACTTCCTGCTGGATCAATTACCCATTCCGGACAAGCTGATGGTCGTATCACGACCGTCGAGGACGTCCTCACGGTCGAGAACCGCTATGCGGGTATCCGCGCGCCGGGGTAAGGCAACCTGGTTTGTCGACCACACGGAGCGGCTGGACACGAACGAAATGTCGGTCGTCAACTCCAATTCTAGCGAACGCGCCCAGGCCAAGATCCCGATCCGTGGCCGGCTGCGCCTGTACGTGCTCGGCTACCGGGAGTTGACCGGACAGAACGCGGACGTCGTCGAGGTCCTCAACCTCGACAAGGCGGGGCTCGACACCCGCGAGATGGTGCCCCGAGGTCATGACCGACCTCAGCAAGCGCGTAACGGAGGCAGCGGATTCGCTGCGTGCCAACCGGCTGCCCCGCCTGGACAACTGGTGCACGTCCTGTGCCGGCTGCGACTTCGCGGGCATCTGGCCGCAACCGCGAAGGCTGACGGACGCTCCGATTCTTTCTGGCCCATGGAAGGGCATGGGCCAGAAAGAATCGGACGTGGGCGGTACATGATCTCGTCTGCATCCCTACCGAGGCAGACAACGCCGCCCTCGGTCGCCGCTCACCTTCGAAGAGGCGTCACGCCTCCGTTACGAACCCCACGAATTGCGCCCACCCGCGAGCCCGACTGCGAAGTGTGGGCGCGTCACGTCCTTGGAGTCCCGTACGCACACGGCCTGTTCGGTGATGGCGACCTCCACGCAGCTGTCACCCTGACTGCCGCTGTAGCTGGACTTGAACCACGCCAGTTCCGGCCTCGTGCTCATAGCTCTCCTCGGAGTCGCTCCAGCAGACCCCTCGAGTCCTTGGCGTTCAGGGCCTGCGAGCGCAGTGTGTCATAGCGCTGGCAGAGGAGGCTCACCTCTTTCACGTCGGAGATCAGGAGACCGTTCTGCTGCCCCTCGGAGTACGCGAGCCGTTGCCCTTTCGGAGTCTCCAGCAACTGGACCGGCCCATCCAGACAGGCATGCAACCCTGCCTCCAACGACACGACTTGAAGCGTCACGTTCCGAGGTGCGCTCAGCTCCAGCACGTGGTCGAGCATCTGTCTCATCTGGTCCAGATCCCCGAACCGGCGCCGGAAGACGTGCTCTTCGACGATGAAGCTGAACGGCGCTGTCGGCCGCTCGAACAGCATCCGCTGCCGCTCCATCCGCCGGGCCATGAAGTCCTCCAGCAGGCTGTCCGGAGCCACCGGAACAGTCCCTTCGAAGACCGCCCGCGCATATCCCTCCGACTGCAACAACCCCGGCACCAGCCGGCACTCGTACGTGCACAGGCTCACCGCCACCCGCTCCAGCCGAGCCCACTGCCGGAACCACGCCGCGAGTCCCACATCCCCGCGCCCCCGTGTCACGTACTGCGACGACTTCCGCAGCGCCCCCGTGTTCCCCAGCGCCTCCTCGGACCGCTCCACCAACGACACGTCGGGCATCCGCCGCCCCAACTCCACCGATTCCACCGTGTGTTTGGAGAAGCTCACCAGGTTCGCGAACTCGGTTCTGCTGTATCCCGCGTGTTCGCGCAGTGCCTGCATGACGGCCCCGGACGTCCGCAGGCTGTCCGAGGGATCGGGCTCCCGGTCCGCCTCGCCGCCCTGCATGTCTTCGTCGTCCACCACACCGCCATCGGTCATCCGCGGCCACCTCCGGTTCCGTACCTGCGCTATTCGCCGTCCCCCACCCGACGACACCCCGCGTGACGCATGAACCGTCGCACCGTCCACGGAATGTACTCGTACGATGACGCAGCGTGCGGACCGCACCTCTGGAACACGCCCGCGCGCACCCGTCACCGTGGCCTCATGAGCGCAACCACACCCCAACTCAATCCAGCCACACAAGCGTTCGCCCAACTCCTGTCGTCCACCCGCCGCGGAGCTCGGCTCGCCCGCCTCCTCGCCACCGAGCAGCTCCGCGCGTGGCCGGTGTCACCCGGCGTCACCGAGCCCGCCGAGCAAATCATGGGCGAACTCGCCGCCGACGCCGCCCTGCACGGTCGTGTCAACAGTCGCGACTTCCGACTCGCCCTCGCTCTCGACACTACGGCCGGCCTGCTCCGCATCACCGTCACCGACGCCCGGGGCGAGCACCTCCCGTCGCCTCCCGCGGACTGCGGAACGCCCCCGGACGCCGAGTCCGGCCGCGGCCTCCTCCTGGTGACCGCCCTCGCCGACCGCTGGGGCGTCGAACCGTATCCGCCCGGCGGCAAGACTGTCTGGGCACAGATCTGCGGCCCCCTCTCATGAGGACCGCGCCTGCCGGATGCTCCGGACAGGCAAACCCACGGGCCGGCCTCCGCTCCGCCTCTCGGGTGTTTCTCACCTCATACGCAGGCTCGGCGCGGTGCGGCCGAAGAATCTCTGTGACACTGACTGAATCAAAGAGCTATCATTGATTCAGGACGGGGAGGTGCGGGGGTATGGATCTGAGGGAGATCGGCGAAAGGGTTGCGCGGGAGCGGGCGCAGGCGGGGCTGAGTCAGCGGGAGCTGGCTGTGCGTGCGGAGCTGAGCCAGCCGACACTGGCGAGAATCGAGAGGGGAGAACGGTCGGCACTGACGCTGGCCGAGCTCGACCGTATCGCTGCGGCGCTGGCGGTTTCGCTCACGCTGCTGACCAAGGGGAACCCGGTGCGGCGGCGCATGCAGGTGGCGGCGCGGGCCTCGGAAGGCGCCGAGGAGGAGCTGAGACAGGCCGAGGGGCTGGTCGGCGAGATCCTGGCTCTCGATGATCGCCTCGACCGGTTCGTGCCTGATGGCCACAAAGCCGATCGACAGCGGGCGGCCCGGCTGAAGCGGCCCCTCACACAGGTCGTCGATGCCGAGCGCGAGGGCCGGGACCTGGCGGAAAAGCTTCGTGAGTGCCTCAGGCTGGGTCTCGGCCCCGTCCCGGACCTCGCCGAAATCGTGGAGTCGGCGATCGGCTTGGACACGGCCGCGCTCACGCTCCCCCAGAACGTATCCGGATTCACTGCGCTCGACTTCGAGCGTGAGGTGACGATCTCGGTCGTCAACGCGTCACACGTGCCCGAGCGGCAGCGTTTTTCACTGGCGCACGAGCTGGGACACGTACTGCTGTCGGACGGTGTGGCCGCGCACCGGCTGGACGGCCGACGGACGCCGGCCGAGAAGCGGTGCGACGCCTTCGCCCGGCATCTGCTGGCCCCGGCGGAGGGCGTCCGCCGCTGGATGGAGTGCCTCTCGGTTACCGAGCCGGGACGCAGAGAGTGCGCCATGGCGGCCCGGCACTACGGCGTGAGCCTTCCCGTGCTGCTCATCCAGTGCAAGGAGCTGGGACTGTTGACCGACGCCCAGGCCAAGAGGGTGCAGGGTCCGACGGGGCGCGAACTCGCGTGGACCTACGGCTGGGGGCCTCAGTACAGCGTGGAGTGCGAGGCCGCGGCGCGCGTGCGGCCGCCGCGCCGGATCATGGAACGGGCCGTCGAGGCCTACCGGACAGGACACATCGGAGTGCGGGCCATCGCGTCGCTGAGCGGCGCCGAGCCGCGTACCACCGAGCGGGAACTGGACGAAGCCGGTATTCGGCCCCCCCAGGTCGCGTTGTCGGGACGTGTCGACGTACGAAGCCTCGTCGCCCGTCGCGGCCGACCGGCACACCGGGCCACGGAGCCGCCCGAGGACGGACAGGAGCAGCGGTAGGAGTGAGTTTTCCGCAGGAGCCCGTGGCCGAGGAGAACGCGCCAGGGGAAAGAGAGGACGCCTGCATCCTGGACGCAGTCGTGTGCGTCCACTTCGCGGGCGCCAGCCTCAATCGCGTGCTCGTGACTGCCCTCGAGTCCATGGAATGGGTCATCCTGGTCCCTGCCGAGGTCTGCGACGAGATCGTGCGCAAAGACGCCAAGTACCCCGGGCTCCGCAAACGCTGGCTCGCGCTGGAGCGCAGCGACCGCATCAGAGTGCTGCCCGCTCTGGAGATCGGTTCCGCACCCGCCCGCGTCGTCGAGGTCCTGGAAGAGATCCGAGACCTCGAGTTCGACCAGGCGCTGAGGCGTTCACGTGACCTCGGAGAGTGCGTGGTCGTAGCGCATGGCGTGCACCTGTCCGAGCAGGGACATGAGGTCACCCTGATGATGGACGACGCGGAGGGACGGCAGCTCGCCGACGAGTGGGCCCTGCAGCACCTCACCATCGAGGACGTACTGGTACTCGCCGTCCATGCGGGATGCTTCGACACACTGGATGTCCTCAAGCAGGCCTATCACCGGCTCCAGCAGTTCGGTTCCGGCCTGCCGGACTTCCCCCGGACGGCTCTCACGGAGTACTACCGTGAGTGGAGTGCGGCGTCGGGAGGCACCCCCGCATGAGGTCACCGTGCTCACCCGGCGTGTCCCGGAGGGCGACTGTGCCGTTCCCGGCCGTGGGCGAACTCCAGGGCCTCCTCGACTTCACCGCGTTCCTGCTCCGTCAGTTCCGGGCGGGTTCGGCGGGCAGCCCACTCGCCGCCTGCTCCGCCCGGGCGATGAGCGCGTCCGCCTCGGCGAACTGTTCCTCTATGGCATCACTCTCGGCCATCTGGCGCGTTGCGGCATGCACCAGGTAGGCCGAGAGGTCCATGCCCGCGCGTTCCGCGTGCTGCCTGATGCGTTCGGCCTGGTCTCGCTCCAGGCTGATGCTGATCCGTGCCCTCGCCACGAAGGCACCGCAATACGCGTATGACGACAGCACAAGTGCCATCGGATGCGGGCAATCCGACCCCGGGCTCCCCACCGCGGCACCCCGGTCCACCCGGTGCCCGTCGAGCGGCGACCGCCGACCCGCAGAGCGAGGGAACGGCGCCGCCGGATTCTCGACCGACGGCACGCGGACGTCAGGCGAATTCCTTGCGGACGGCCCGCATTCCCCTCTTGCGGTGGACGCGACGCAGCGAGCCCTTGCAGCCGTCCGGCACCTCGCGCTCCTCCTGGAGGGCCGCCCGGCCGCAGGGCAGGTTCGTGCGGTCGACAGCCGCCCACGACATGGACAGCCACCCATGTCATGGACAGGTGTCCATGTATGGTGGACACCTGTCCATGATGCCTGGAGATGGGGATACCCGATGGAGACGACCGCGAACGTGCTGGTGGGGCTGGTGGCCGCGCTGCACGCGTACTTCCTGGTTCTGGAGATGTTCCTGTGGGAAAGGGGACCGGGCCGCAAGCTCTCCGGCTTCGACGCGGCCATGGCCCGTGCCACCGCCCCGCTCGCCGCGAACCAGGGCCTCTACAACGGGTTCCTGGCCGCCGGACTGATCTGGGCTCTGATCGCGGAGGATCCGACCGGGTTCCGGGTCCAGGTCTTCTTCCTCGTCTGCGTGCTCGTCGCCGGACTGTACGGCGGCCTGACCACCAACCGGCGGATCCTCATGGCCCAGGCAGTGCCCGGGGCCCTGGCGCTCGCCGCCGTTCTGCTCGCCCGGTGACCGACGTGCAGGCGGACCCCCGTACGGCACGGACGCGGGCCAAGCTGGGCCGGGCACTGCTCGAGGAGTGCGCCCAACGGCCGTTGGCGGAGGTCAGCGTCGCCGCCCTGGCGCGCCGGGCGGGAGTCGGCCGCGCCACCTTCTACCTCCACTACGCCGACCTGGAGGCGCTCGCCGTCGACGTGTGCGCCGATATCGTCCGCGAAGCCGTGGACGCCCTGCACGCGTGGCGCGGCACACCCGATCCCGGGAGCCCTCCGCCCGCCCTGCTCGCCTTCTTCGACCGTCTCGCCCCGCACGCCGGGCTCTACCGGGAGCTGCTGCGCCCGGGCGGCAGCGGCCCCCTCGGCCGTGTCCTCCACCAGGATCTGCGCGCCCGCAGCCGCACCGAGCGCGCCCTGGCCGGTGCGCCGGAGCCGGACCTGGTGGCCTCGGCCGTGGCCGCGACCTTCACCGGGGTTCTCGCCGACTGGCTGCACGGCTCCATCGAGGCCACGCCCACCGGGATCGCGCAGCGGGTCTGGCGTCTGCTCATCAACCTGCACCGCACTCCCCTGCCCTGACCGGCCGTGACGTGCCGCTGTCGTGCTGCCATGAGGGCGCGGCACGCGCGACCACCCGGCCGCAGGAGGCGCGCCGTGACGCGCACTCCCTTCGGGTGACCGGTCCCCGGGCACGGGGCTGACGGACGGGAGCGGACGGCGGGGCCCCGTCACGGGGTGTGGGTGATCTCCACGGACACGGTCAGCTCGCCCTGGTTGTCCTGGAGGCAGCGGCTGGAGGATCACCGAAGGCGACGAGAAGGCCATCGCCCGACTGCCCGAGGCCGTCCGGGAGACCTCCGTGCACCAGGACGGGCAGCCTCCAGGAGGGCCGTTTCGTCGCCGGGCCGACCGGACTGGTACACCCGCGAGGGCCGGCCGCAGGGCATGCGGCTGATCGTGCGCCGCGTCGAGCCGTCGCGGCGCACCTGAAGAAACGGGCCGTGTTCGAGGCCAGGACCGGCCGGCGCCACGCGACAACCGCCACCACCATCCGCCACGTGTGGGGCATCGCCGGCTCGGGCCACAGTCAGTTCCTGGACGTACCGCACCGCTCGGGTGACGCGAGGCACCGCGCCCCTCGTCCGGCACGAGGTGAGCGGTCAGCGGATCAGCTCGACAGTTCCAGGAGACGTCGCATCAGGTGCTGCTCCTCGTCGGCGGCCTCGTGCACCAGCTTCGACGCGCTGTGGAGGGATTCCCGCGACGACGCGGCTCCCGCCTCGTGCAGAAGTCCGGCCACCTCGGTCCACTTCTTCGACACCTGACGGTACGCCTCCGAGACCTCCCGGAACTCGCCGGTACCGGTGATATCGGCGGTCTCCGCGAGGAACTCCGCCCACATCGTGCGGAACAGGCCCCCGCCGGTTCCTGCGTCTTCCATGATCGTGCAGATCTCGGGGAGGCTGTCCGCGGGCGAATCGAGGTCGTCGAGCCACTGCGGCATCAGGTCGGCGACTTTGTGCATGCCCCTGAACCCGAAATTGGAGATCGGCGGATTCAGGAAGTTCTCCGCCGCCGTTCTGATGCCTTTGCGTGCGGCTTCCCCCAGATCAGGAAGACCGCCCTTCGGACGGTCGACGGTGAAGGCGCGGTGACGCGAACTCATCGGACCCCGGGCGTTCCGCGCGGTCGCAAGGGATTCACCGGAGGCCCATTGCAGACCGAGCGGCTGGGTCTCGACCAGGGCGAAACGGTCGTCCTCGTGGCCGACACAGGCGACATAGTGGGCCGCGAACCGGAAGTCGTCGGTGGAGTAGTCGAGGAAGTAGCGGTCGAGTTTGAGGCCGACGACGGTTCCGGAATCAAGCTCTTCCAGCAGGTGTTCCCTCGCCCGCTTCACCGAGGACGTCTCGTGGACGGACATCCGCAGGTTCAGCGTCTTCGCGAGATTGTCGGACAGCGTGTCGGGCTTGATACGGCCGCCGACGAACGGTGTCGGCATCTGCTTCGTCCGCCAGTAGATGAACGACAGGCCACCGGCGAGGCCGAAGACCAGTGGCTCCGACAAGTCGACCTCTCGCTGCCGCAACAGATTCACGAGGGTGGTCGACTCGCAGTGCCTACCGACGTACGGATGTTCTTCTAAAAGCGACACGTGTCCATGTCTCCCTTCCTTCGCGTGCAGCGTAGCGCAACCCCCTGAAGTGCAATTGCGGACGACGAAGATCGGAAAGCCGTTCACTCGCTCACATCGCGCGCGACACCAGGTAGTTGCCGAGGAACAGGTGATCCATCTCCGTCTTCAAGAAGCAGGACAGAGCATCCGCGGGGGAGCAGACGACGGGTTCGCCGGCGACATTGAACGAGGTGTTGATCAGACAGGGAATTCCGGTCAGCTCGGTGAACCGGCGCAGCAGCTCGGCGAGCAGCGGATTGCTCTCCTCGGTGACCGTCTGGATCCGCGAGGTGCCGTCGACGTGGCAGGCGCCCTGAATCATCTGCTGGTACTCGGGGCGCACCGGAACCACGAAGGTCATGTAGGGCGAGGACTTCTTCTTGCCGAGCTCGAAGACCTCGGGCGCGAGGTGCTCGAGGACCACGGGGGCGAAGGGCCGGAACTGCTCGCGGTGCTTGATGCGTTCGTTGATGATGTCCTTGATGTCGGGGAACCTCGGGTTGGCCAGGATGCTGCGGTTGCCCAGGGCGCGCGGCCCGTACTCGAGTCGCCCCTGGAACCACCCGATGACGCATCGCTCCCGCATCAGGGCCGCGGCCTCCCGCGGCACGTCCGCGGGGTCCAGTTCCCGCCAGGTGACCCGGTCGGCGTACGGGTGGAGGGCTGCCTGGATCTCCTGGCTGTCGTAGGCGGGGCCCAGGTACGGTGACGTGCTGACCCGGGGCGGTGTGCCGGCCTGCCGGCCGGCGAACAGAGCCGCCCCGATGGCCACGCCGACATCGCTGGCGCCGAAGCTGACGTCCATCTCGGTGAAGCGTGAACGTTCCAGCAGCTTGCTGTTGTTGACGCAGTTCAGGGCGAGTCCGCCCTCGAAGATCACGCGTGGAAGGTCGCTCCGGGCTTCGAGCGTCCGGATCTGGCCGGCGGTCACCGTTTCGAGCATGTGCTGGGCCGCGCCGGCCACGCGTACCCGGTAGTCGAAGTCCTCCCGGCATTCCGCGTCTCCGCCGAAGACGCGGTCGAAGAGTTCGTAGTAGGCGGGCACGGCGTTCGCCGGATAGGGAATCCTGTAGGTGCCGTCGGGGCACACCTCGACCACGTGCTCGAGGAACGGGTTCGGCTCGGGCGGCGCGCCGTAGCCGGCGAGCCCCATCACCTTGTACTCGTCGTTGTTCGGGACGAATCCGAGGTAGCGCGTCACCACGGAGAAGAGCATCGCCAGTGAGTGCCGCGAGTCGATGGTCATGTCGTCGAAGATCTTCACCTGGCCGTCGCGCACCTCACCCATGATCGCCGACAGCCATTCGGCGCGGCCGTCGCTGACCAGGAAGGCCGCATCTCCGCCGCCCGACAGGTGGTATCCGGTCATCAGGTGCGCGATGTGGTGCGGGACGCGGACCAGCTTCTCCGGGTTCAGCCTGTGGCCCGTGTACTCGAAGAAGTCGGCTTCGGTCGCGGCCTGGCTGAACATCGCCGCATGGGTTTCCGCCAGGCGCTCCAGGCGTGCGAACTTCTGCTCGACGGTCGCCGCGCGGTCCTCGGTGATCTCGGCGATCATCTTGTTCACCACGTCCTGGGAGAACTGCCAGGAGAAGGCGAAGGTGTCGACGTCGTCGAAGGATATCCCGGCCGATTCCAGGCACCAGCGCATCGCGTTGACCGGGAAGCTCGACGTCTTCTTCTCCCGGTTGAGGCGTTCCTCCTCGACGGCGGCGACCAACTTCCCGTCGATGACCAGGGCGGCGGACGAGTCATGGCCGTACAACAGGTGACGGTCGATACCGGTGGCGCGGAAGAGGCGCCCGAAGATTTCCGCAGACTTGCCGAATCCGTTGTAGCCCAGAACGATCATGAGGAGCTCCCTTCGCTATGGCCAGATCGTGAGGTAGTCCGAAATCACGGCAGTGCGCCGGAAGCTCGCGTCCAGCTCCGCGCCGGTCAGGTCGGCGCCGCTGAGGTCCGCGCCCTCCAGGTTCGCGCCCACGAGCCGGCAGCCGTTCAGCTCGGCCAGGATGAGGTACGCCTCGCACAGATTGGCGCCTTCGAGATTCGCGCCCCTCAGGTCGGCGGACATCAGGTACGACTCGGTCAGCACGGCGTCGGCGAGGTCCGCGTCGGCGAGCTCGGCGCCCTGCAGGTCGGCGCCGTGCAGCGCCGCCTTGCGCAGGTCGGGCCGGAAGGGGCCCTGCGCCCGGCGCAGGCGGGCATGCTCGTTCCAGCGTCGGGGCCCCTGGAGCAGTACGGACTCGTCCTCGGTGGGCATGTCTCGACCTCGCCTCTACAGAGTGGTGAGCGCGGTGAGCGCCCGCTTCTCGACGTCCATCGCGGACCGCGCCGTGTCAGCCACGGCGTCCACGAGCGTCTCGAGATCGTCGCGCGCGGTGGCGGTCGCCCCCACCGCCAGCAGTGCGGATCCCAGGTTCGACCACAGCCGGCCGCCGGCGAGGAACTGTTCGGCCGCATCGGCGTAGCGTGAGTCGCCGGTGCTGTCGGCCACCTTCGTCAGGTAGCGGCCGATCATCGGGCGGAACAGCCCTCCGCCGGTGCCGAAGGACTCGATCTGCCTCCCCAGATGCAGCAGTTGACGCGCCAGTGCGTCGGTCCGCACCACGCGGCCGGCCAGGTCCACGTCCTCGACCTCGCCGTGCTTGGACTGCGGCCAGGAAGCCGCCGTCGTGGCCAGCAGCTTCATCCCGGGGATGCCCAGGTGCCGATTGCCCGGTCTGAGGACCTCGCGGCACAGGTTGCGGACGGCCACCGGGCCGACGCGGTCCAGCTGCGGCGTTCTCCGCGGCGCGCCGAAGACGTACACCTTCCAGTCCGGGTTCAGCGGGGGCGAGTTGCGGCTGGACCGGGCCGCCTGCAGCTCGGCCGCGCTCACGGACACCGCTTCGTCGAACGCCGGATCCGACACCTCGAACGCATCGGCCCCGAGGGGGCGGACCACGTTGACGAAATACCCGCCGAAGGAGGAGCGCCCGTCCAGACCCCAGTACGGAAGCAGACCGAGGTCCACCCGGGTCGTCACGGCCGGCACCGACCCGAGCAGCTCGGTCAGGCCCGCGGCGGACTTCGGGGTGTGCGTGGCGACCTCGACGCCCATCAGCCGCGACGCCCGAAGCGGCATGACCGCCTGCTTGCCGACGACGATGTCCGGCGCATTGCCGTTCGCCGGGAAGAACGAGAAGCCGAAACCTCCGTCCAGCCCGAACACGATCTCCTCGTCCACCTCGTATCCGCCGGCCGCGAGGACGGCGCGTTGGCAGGCCGACTCGCAGTGGATGCCCCGGCGGTGGACGTAGCGGCCGGTCGTGTTCATCGCGTCACCCCCTGTCCCAGTGCCATCAAGGACCGCCGCATCCGCGGGTCCATCTTCTCCACCGCGTACCGGAACGTGTCGCGGGACATCTCGGTGTGCCAGGTGCGCAGGAACTCGGCCACCTCGTCGGGATGGACCTCGGCGGTGACCTTGAGCAGCCAGCCGCAGCCCTTCTGCACGTAGACGTGGTCGTCGTGCATCAGCCGGACGCAGTTGTCGAGGACGTGCGACAACGGCAGCTCGAAGACCGTCCGGCCCACCTTGCGCCGGACGAACTTGACGACCGCCACGTTCGCGGCACGCCTGGCCCACGGGGAGGCGGACTCGACCCAGCGCCGTGTCCGCGGGATCAGTTCCAGGTTCCCGAGGAAGAACGGATACAGCAGCTTCAGACACATGTCGTCGCACTGCGCCCAGTTGGACACGTACGTCCCCAGCCAGTGCTCGCAGCGGGCCGGCAACTCGCCGCCGAGTCCGGTCCTGGCGACCTTGTGCAGGACCGCGAAGCCCAGAAGCACCTCCTCGTGGTACTCGGCGTGCGCCAGCACCTCCTCCGCCAGGAGCAGCCGCGTCGCCCCGGGGACGTCGCGCCGGTCACGGAAGTAGTCGGCGGCGATCCCGGCGACCGCGGCGTTGCCGACCCCGAGCGCCCGGATCTCGTGGGGGAAGTACCGTTGCATGCGCCCCGCGAAGTCCGGGTCGGCTCGGGCCGCAAGCGCCGTCAACAGCTCGTCGGCGGCCGCTGGAACGTTCATCACGAGCCGAGCGTGAGTTTGAGCGGCTGGGTGGTCTTCGGCCGCGGTGCGCGTTCCAGCCGGGGCTTGTCCCGCATGACGTACTCGTACTCCTGCCGCATGTCGGCCACGGCCTGGATGGTGTCCCTCGAACGGTCCGTCAGGTTCTGCCCGCCCAGGCCCCACCACAGGTACCAGTTCTTGTGGCTCAGGTAGGCGTTGCGGACGAAGTCGAGCGTGTCCCGGTCGGCGAGGATCGCCGGCTCCACGTAGAAGGCGGGGACGAACGTGCCCTGGTCCTCCCGCAGGATCCCGGCCTTGACGGCCTGGCGCTGCAGCTTGGTGCCGCTGAGGATCCGGATGCCGAGGTTGGCGTAGATCTGGGCCGGGTTCAGGAACCGCTCGGTGAACCGGATGGACTCCCTCAGTGCCTGCGGGGTCTCCCCCGGCCCGCCGAGGAAGATGCAGTGGGTGTGCTCGATCGGGCTGGCCGTGAAGAGGCGGTCGATCTCGAGGACCCGAGCCATGTCGAAGCCCTTCATCAGGTCCGACAGGGCCTCGTCGGTGAGCGCGTCGGTGCCGAGGTCCACCCGGATGCAGCCGGCCGCGTGGAGCAGCCCCACGAACTCCGGCGTGACCGCGTTCGGCGTCAACTGGCAGTACCAGGGCACGTCGAGCTTGGCGCGGATCATCTCCTCGCACACCTCGGCCGCGTACTCCATGGGGTAATTGAAGGTCGCGTCGACGATCTCGAACTCCCGCACGGCCGGGTTGTCCGCCATGGCCCGCTGGATCTCGCCGACGACCTCGGCCGGTTCCTTGAACCGGTCGCCCTTGCCTTCGGTCTTGCGGATGATGCAGTAGGAGCAGAACAGCTTGCAGCCCCGCTTGGTCTGCAGGGTCTCGATGGCCGGCTGGTGGTCGCGGGTGAGGTCGGAGGCCGCCGAGACGCCCTCCTCGAAGTACCGGGGGTCGTAGACGGACCGGTCGGGCTCCAGCGCGCCCAGGTCGAACGCGGAGTTCGACTGGTTCTGGCAGAACTTCCCGTTCTCGTCGAGGTAGCAGAGCCCCGAGATCGGCTCCAGTCGTCCGCCGGACTCGAGGTGGTCCAGCAACTGGACGATGCCGGCCTCGCCCTCACCCGCGATGCCGTAGTCCGGCTGGGCGTACTCGAAGAACGACAACGGCTCGACCGAGAAGCCGGATCCGCCGAGGACGACCTTGGCGCCGGTGTACTTGCGTACGCACTGGACGATCTTCTCGGTCATCGGGCCGAAGAAGACCGGGTCGGTGAACGTCAGGTTGTCCAGGTTCCGCACGGCGATGCCGACCACGTCGTACGTGTCGGTGGTCAGCCTTTCCCGGACCGCCTTGAGCTCCCGGGACTCCCAGAGCAGGTCCAGGATGTCGACGTCATGTCCGGCGTGCTTGAGCGCGGCGCTGATGTAGGCCATGCCGATCGGCAGGGCCGGCCGCGGCACCCTGATCTTGTTGGTGGAGATGAGCAGCACTCGCATGGGCCTTCACTCTCGTTCGAGCTGCCAGTACGTAGCCGGCCGCAGGTCGCCGCGCAGGGTGGCCTTCGTGCGGTAGCGGCGCATGCGGTCCAGGTCGACCTCGACGACGCCGACGCCCGCTTCCTTGCCGAGGTCCACCATCCGTTCGTCGCCGTCGACGAAGTCGAATCGTTCGGCCTCGAGGAACAGCGGGTCCGCCAGGATCTGGCTGCGCCCCATGTAGCCGAATCCGGCGTACAGATTGGTCCCGATCCCGGACGCGAACGCCACGATGCATTCGGCGTCCACCGCCCGGACCGGCAGTCGCATGTTCGCCACGTAGGCGAACATCTCGGGCACCAGCGCGGAGCACACGATGATGTCGACTCCACGGCGGCTGTACTCCCGCGCGACCTCGGGGAAGTTGATGTCGTAGCCCTGCATCAGGCCGATGCACCCGAACCCGGTGTCGAAGACCGGGTACTCCGATCCGCTGGAGAGGTAGCGGGCCTCCAGTTCGTGGCAGTGCACGCGCCGGTACCGGCCGAGCAGGGTTCCCTCCGGGCCGCACAGCACCGACGTGCTGTAGTACGTGCCGTCGTCGCCGCGCTCCAGGAGGCCGGCCACGATGTGCGCGCCGGCCCGCTTCGCCTGCTCGCAGAGGAAGTCGGTCTCCGGCCCCGGGACGGGCACCGACACGTCCGCGACCTCGAGGATGTTGCCGGAGGTGGAGAACGCCTCGGGCAGGCAGATCAGGTTCGCCCCCTGTTCGACGGCCTCGTGGATGTAGCGCTCGGCCCGGCGCAGGTTCTGGGCCGGCTTGCCGAGTTTTGACTCCATCTGGATGACGGCGATCGTTGTCCCGGCCATCACATGCTCACCGGCTCGAGGGAACGCGAGCAGATCACCAGGCCGAGATCCTCCTCGACCACCTGCCAGTCCGTCAGGCCGGCCTCCCGAAGCAGCTCGGTTGCCTCCTCCCGGGTGTACGCGGCCTGCAACGACCGCATGAACTCGCCGCCGCCCTCCTTCACGAACTGCAGGATGAAGGTGATGTGCCCCTCCTCGGCGTGCCGGTTCATGTCCTCGATGATCACGACGCCGTCGGGCTTGCAGATGCGGGCGCATTCCCTCAGTGTTTCGACCGGCCGGCGCCAGCGGTGCAGCGAGGAGAACGAGAACACGATGTCCGCGGAATCGTCCGGGAACGGCAGCCGGTGCAGTTTGGCCATCTCGAACTCGACGTCGCCGGCGGTGTTCGCCCACACGGCCAGCGTCAGGTTGTCCTCGGCGACATCGACGAGGTTCTGGTTCTCCTCCACCCCGGACACGGCCAGGTCCGGCAGTTTGCCGGCCACGTGGAGCGACAGCAGGCCGGTGTTGAAGCCGACTTCGACGAGGTCGCTCATGCCGTCACGGACGTTGGCCAGGATGCGGTCGCTCGGCCGCTTGTACGCCATCAGCGCGGACCGGCGCATGCCGAGGTCGTAGACACGCACCTTGTCGATGTCGTCGTGCGGTGAGGGCTGCGGCACTCGGTCGGTCAGGTCGAGCAGTCGGGTGTCAGTGGTCATCGGCCGGCCTCCTCGTCCTTCGGCCGGGTGGTGATCTGCAGGGGAATCGGCTGGCGCGAGATGAAGTGGGAGATGTCCGCTCCCAGATGCTGCGGGTAGCGCCGGTACTCC
Organism: Streptomyces sp. NPDC058632; assembly: GCF_042717095.1. Classification (NCBI taxonomy): domain Bacteria; kingdom Bacillati; phylum Actinomycetota; class Actinomycetes; order Kitasatosporales; family Streptomycetaceae; genus Streptomyces; species Streptomyces sp. NPDC058632. The sequence continues at coordinate 16,218 of NZ_JBHXQZ010000061.1, forward strand.
GGCGAGTAGAACGCCTTGGAGATGTTGTCCAGGTAGTACCAGCCCTTCGGGCCGGTCACCTCGATCCCGTTCTCGTCGGCGGTGATCAGGTCCTTCCCGACCAGGTCGTCGATCTCGGCGCGGAACATCTCCATGAAGTCGACGCCGTGGATGCGGCGGAAACGGTCCCGGTTGACCCGCCCGGCCTTGACGCCGAGGACCATCGATCGCCGGATCGCCTCCGGCTTGGTGATGTGCTTGCCCATGGAGATCGGCAGCCGGCCCTCCGTCACCGTCTGGATGTAGCGGCCGATGTCGGGCTCGTTGAAGTACCAGTGGTCGCGCAGATGCCCGGTCGCGGTGGGGCCGAGCGGGATGATGGGGATGTCCTCGCTCCACGACGTCTCGCCGTACTGCGGCTGGTAGCCGGGTTTGGCGAAGCAGTCCCCGTAGTAGCCCAGGAAGCCGCTCTTGGAGAGCTTCTCCGCGGCGAACAGGAACATGTCGTCGACCACGGCCTTCTCCGGAACCGGCGGCAGCTTCCTGCGCTTCGTGGAGACCTGCGCGAACTCCATGTACGTGTAGAACGAGATGCAGGTGACCCCGAGCTCGATGGCGACGTCGAGGCTGTGCTCCCAGCTCTCCATCGTCTGCCCGTTGATGCCGTGCATCAGGTCGATGTTGATGTTCTCGAATCCGCACCGGCGCAGCAGCCGGATGCTCTCCTTGAGCATCTCCGGGTCGTTCGGGCGGCCGAGGTCCTTCAGTTCCTCCGCCACGAAGGTCTGCACGCCGAGGCTGACGCGCCGCACCCCCCGTTCCAGCAGGACGGTGGCCTTGCGCTCGGTGATGTCGACCGGGGTGGTCTCGATGGAGAAGTCCGCGCCCTCCTCGACGTTCAGGCTGCCGAACAGGTGGCCCAGCAGGTCGTCGAGCTGCGGGGCGGTCAGCGCGGTCGGGGTTCCGCCGCCGATGTAGCCGAGGGTGATGACGTGGTCCTGGATGTACGGCCGGCCGGCGTAGTTGGTGATCTCCGTCTTCAGCGCTTCCAGGTAGGTGCGGGTCAGGTCCCGGTCGGTCTGGTGCTTGATGTACGGGCAGCTGAAGCAGAGCCGGTTGCAGAAGGGGATGTGGACGTACACCCCCATGGGCTTGCGGGCGAACACCTCCTCCTCGTTCACCGGCACGTGCTTCGTCGGGTATTGCCGCACCCACTCGTTGTCGCGCTCCGGGTATTCCTTCCAGAACGGCATGCTCGTGGTCGTGGTCGTGATGCTCATGCGATGTCCTCCGGTTCGGCTTGGTCGACGAGGGAACGGACGACGTCCGCCAGGGTGGGCTGGAAGTAGGACGCGGAGCGCAGTGCGAGGCCGGCGGCGTGGGCTCGGGCGACCATCTCGGCCAGAGTGCCTTGGTGATCGCCCTCGGTCAGGTCGAGCTTCACGCCGTGATCGACGTGGTGGACGGAACGGATCAGGCCGCAGGCCGTCGCCTCCTGCCCCGCCCAGGAGTGCAGCCGCGCGAGTTGGGCGTCGGTGAAGGTCTCCAGGACCAGGCTGGAGCGCTCACCCCACCGGGTGACGACGTCGAGCGAGGCGTCCTTGATCTGCCGGCCCTGGTGCAGCACCACGACCGAGTCGGCCAGCGCGACCAGTTCGTCGCGGTGATGGCTGGCGAACAGCACGCCGACGCCGTCCTTCTTCAGGCTCCCCAGCAGCTCCAGCAGCGTCTCGCGCGCCGTCGGGTCGAGGCCCGTGGTCGGCTCGTCGAGGATCAGCAGGTCGGGCCGGTGCGCGACGGCGCAGATGACGTGCAGCTTCCGTTGGCTGCCGCCGGAGAGACTGCGGACGTACTGGTGGCGGTACTGCTCGAGGTCCGCCAGCGCGATCAGCTCCTCGTACCGGCCGGGGTCGGCCCGCCGGAGCTTGAGCTGATGCTTGACGTACGTCTCCACGGTGACGCCGTCCGGCAGGTCCTTGGCCTGCTGGACGTACCCGATGTGGCGGCCGACCTGCCCCCAGCGGCGGGGCGGGGTGCCGCAGACACGCACCACGCCGGCGGCCGGGCGCAGCAGGCCGGCGACGAGCCGGATCAGCGTGGTCTTTCCGGCGCCGTTGGTGCCGATGACGGCCACGCCCTCGCCGGCGCCCACCGAGAAGGTGAGGGAGCGCAGGGCGAAGTCGGGGCTCATCCGGTGGTCGAGCCGGGAAACCGACAGCACCGGCGCTGCGGTGCCCGTGGTGTCAGCCATGGCCGATCCTCCTGCGGAAGGCCCAGGAGGCGATGCCGAGGGCCAGGAACGAGTAGGCCACCGCCAGCACCGACGCCGACCCGGAGGCCGAGAGGTCCGGCGAGGTGGCGGCGCGGAAGATCTCGACGTGCACCGCGAGCGGGAACGTGTCGAAGACGTCGCCCAGCGTCCCGAGATTGTCGAGGGGGAAGAAGATCCCGGCGAAGTACATGAGCGGGATGACGATGATGTTCACGACCGCCGGGAAGGAGATCTCGTTGGTGTACGTCGCGATGAGGATCCCGAGCCCGGCGAAGGCCGTGCACGCGGTGAAGAAGCCCAGCACGAGCAGCGGCACCGACTCGATCCGCGCGTCGAAGACCCCGATGCCGAGCACGAGCACCAGAACGAACTGGAACAGGCACTTGAGCACGACACCGACGATCCGGGCGAGCAGGAACCCCGAGTACGACAGGGGCGACAGGATCAGGTCCTCGATCGTCCGGCGGTTGCGGTCGATGATGACCGTGTAGCCGACGGTGTAGGTGCAGCTGAACATGATGCCCGCGCCGATGATGCCGGGGAAGACGAAGCCGAAGTAGGTGGCGGCCGTCGGTGCCGGGCTCACCATCTGGTCGGTCGCCGCCCCGAAGGCCAGCACCATCGACACCGACGTCAGCAGCGTCGAGACCGCGAACAGGCGGTTGTCGAAGAACTGCCGCATGTCGATGGCGACGAGCCCGAGCACGTCGCCGAGCCAGCTGGACTCCGGCTGCATTCGCGTTGCCCTCATCAGGCGCGACTCCCGTGGATCGTGGTCCAGGTCGAGCGCAGGTCGTCGTGGAACGGCAGGCCGGCGCGGACCTTCCGCCGCTGCCGCCAGTGCACTTCCGCGTCGATCACCGTTTCGTGGCTGCCCGGGCCGGCCTCGGCGAGGATGTCCGCCTCCGGGTCCTGCCGGACGTCCTGCACCAGGCCGTCGACGATCATGCTGCGGCCGAGGTGGGCCATGTTCGCGAAGCGGTTCTCCCCGACCCCGCTGGCGAACACCAGCGCACACTCGTTGTCGGCGGCCCGCGCGCGGCAGAGGGAGCGCAGCGGGTGCGAGAACGGCCCGAAGAGGTTCGCCACGCAGACGATGAGGTCGGCGTCCTGGGCGAGGTAGTGCCGGCTCGCCTCCGGGAACCGCAGGTCGTAGCTCACTTGAAGGCCGATCCGCCCGACCGGCGTGTCGATCGCCTCGCCCGGCGAGCCGGTGGACACGTACTCGGACTCGCCCTCCCACACGCAGGCGCGGTGGTACCAGCCGAGCGGGTCGCCACCGGGGCCGACGAGCACGGCGGCGTCGAAGACGTCACGCCCGGCCGAAAGCAGCACGCCCGCGGCGATGTGCATGCCAAAGGTGCGGGCCTGTTCGGCGAGGAACTGCACGACCGGACCGTCCTCGGTGGTCGCGTCGGTGCGCAGCGTGGGGAAGTTCAGACCGGTGGCGAACGTCGCCGGCAGACACGCCAGGTCGACCTCGCGTTCTCGCGCGGTGGACAGCAGCTTGGCGGCTCGCGCCAGGTTCTCGTCCCGCTGCCCGGGCTCGATCCGCATCTGCAGGGCGGCGAGCCGGGTACGGGGGCCGCGGAAGAGGCTCATCGCAGCGCCGCCTCGGCCGCGACTTCCCGACACGCCCGTTCCAGCACCGGAAGGAACTCGTCCACCGTCTCCGGTGTCACGTGCCGGGTGACGACCAGTCGCAGGGTTTCGCCGAATCGCTTCGAGGTGGAGACGATCCAGCCCCAGGACTCCAGCAGCTGCGAGATCCGGACCGCGTGCTCCATCCTGACCACCACGATGTTCAGCTGCGGTTCGGCGAACAACTCGTGCCCGGCCGCGCGCAACCCGGCCACCAGGTGCTTCGTCACCTCGAAGTTGGTCCGGGTGATGGACCGGAAGCCGTCGCGCCCGAGGTGCTCCAGCACCGCGTAGGTCGACACCGCGGCGGCGCCCGGACGGGTGCCGAGCAGCGTGTTGTGCACCGGCGTGTCGATGAAGAACGAATCGACCGCGAAGCGTCCGGCATCCTGTGCGCCCCGGAACAGGATCGCGCCGGCCGGGACGTTGGCCAGTCCGTATTTGTGCGGGTCGATGGTGATCGAGTCGACGCCGTCGACGGTGAAGTCGAACTGGGGCAGGTCGTGGCCGAGTTCGCGGGCGAACGGGATGATGAAGCCGCCGGTGGCCGCGTCCACGTGCAGGTGCACGTCCCGTCCGGCCACCGCCGGTCCGATCTCGTCGACCGCGTCGACCACACCGAACTCGCTGCTGCCCGCGGTCGCGACGACTGCGACGGTGTGCTCGCCGATGCGCCGGGCCGCCCCGTCGGCCGGCAACCGCAAGGCGTCGTCGACCGGCACGACGACCGGGGTCAGCCCCAGCAGTGCGAAAATCTTGGTGAAGGAGAAGTGCACGGTGCTGCTGACGACGACTTCGGGCCGGTCGGTCAGCCGCCCCCGGGCGCGCGCCGACTCGCGGGCCACCAGCATCGCGATCAGGTTCGCCTCCGTTCCTCCGGACACCAGACTCCCCGACCCGCCGGGGTTGCCCAGCAGATCGAGCAGCAGCCGGACGACCCTGCGCTCGATCCGCTTGGTGCCGCGGAAGATGCGCACGTCGCCGAGGTTGGTGTGCGCCGCGGCGGACGCCATCTCCACGCCCAGCGGATGGGGTTCGGTGCAGATGGAGTTGAGCACCCGGCTCCACGGCACGTCGTCTGCCAGCTCCGTTTCGATCCGCCGTCGGACGTCGGGGGCGGGAGCGCCGGCGATTCGCATCTCAGCTCACCTGTTCCGTGAGGTTCGTGTACAGCTCCGTCCGGCGCGCCCACAGCCCGAACCAGAGGGTCTGCTGGAAACGCAGGTCGGGTTCGCGCAGGTGCCGTATCCTCTCGACGTCCCAGGGCGCCTCGATGACGTCCTCGTCGGTGCCCGCCTCGGCGACGAATCCCTCGGGCCCCGCCACGGCGCTGCCCCCACCGCAGCGCTCGCCGAGCGAACCGGCGAAGGCGACCGCGACGGTGTTGAGGGTCGCGATGCCCCACACCGCGGCGCGCTGCGCGGCCTGCTGCGTGCCGTCCAGGGACCCGGCCACCAGCAGCAGTTCCGCACCGGCCAGGCATTCGATGCGCGGCGGTTCGACCAGCCAGAAGTCGGGTCCGAGGAGCACCCCGACGTGACCGAACGGCGTCTCGACGACCGGGAAGTCGTCGCCGGTGCCGGTCGTCCCGTCGGGCAGGACGGGCCGCTCCACCTGGGCGCACACCGATCCGCTCGGGTCCAGCAGCCGGGCCACCTGCATCAGAGCGCCGCCCGGCCGCTCCTCCGGCCAGGAGCCGGTGAGCACGTAGGCGCCGCGGGTCCGCGCCAGTGTCGTCAGGCGGTCCAGGCACTGTTCACGCAGCCGCCGGGGCAGCGCCCGGACGCCGTCGCCGGTGGTGAACGCGTTCTCGGGGAGGAGGACGAACGACGCCTCGTCGGTCACCCGGCTGTCGAGGTCGTCGAGCACGGCGGCGGCCGTCGCCTCGGGGTTCGCCCGACGGGCGTGTTGCGCTACGAAGATGGTCACGGACGAGTCCCCTCATGCGCACGGGTCGCGGTGGCGGGCCGGCCCCGGTCCGGGCCGCCGCCCGCGGTCAGGCTCGCCCTCAGTTCGGCGGCGAGATCCCGGTTGGCTCCGACGTACGGGGTGAGCAGCGCCCGGTAGGCGTCGGGCCTGCGGAGCTGCTGCCAGCGGCGGCCGTCGCCCTCGGCGGGCTCGTCGATGTCGACGACGAGCGTCTCCGGCTCGTCGCTGCCGGCCTGCGCGATGATGCCCTCCGGGCCGGCGACCAGGCTGGTGCCGGCGAAGTGGATCTCCACGAGCCGGTCCCCGCGTTTGCCTCGGACGACGCCGACCGAACTCGCGTAGACGATGTTGACGTCGTTCAAGTACGCCGCCGTGCGCAACGCGTTCACCATCAGCGGCTGGTTCTGCCCCAGCGTCCCGCCCGGCACGAAGACCGTCCGCGCGCCGGCCAGCGCCAGCAGCCGGACGACCTCGGGGATCCAGAAGTCCGAGCACACGGCGATGCCGATCTGCCCGAACTCGGTCGACAGGACGCCGAGCGAGTCCGCCTGGCGGCACACCACCATCTCGTTGCCGAAGGCGTGCGCCTTGACGGCGCGCCCGGTGATGACGCCCTGCCGGCCGATCAGCAGGGACGTGTTCCGGTACATGCCGTCCCGCAGGTCCTCGACGAGCGAACCCAGCAGGATGTACGTGCCGAGCTTGCGGGCCAGGGACTGGAAGCCGTCGACGACCGGCCCCGGGATCGGCGTGTCGGTTCGCCCCTTCAGGCCGTCCTGCCCCGGCATGTACCACGGCGGACCGAGCAGGAACTCGGGAAAGCACACCAGGTCGACGTCGCCGCCGCCGCAGACGTCCTCGATCGCCTGGTAGGCGTTGCGCAGGCCGTCCTCGTGATCATCGACCCATCGGGTCTGTACTACCGCTACCCTCATACGTCTTTTCTCCTCGAGATGCCACCGGTGGACCGGCCACGGCGACGGTGCGCCGCGGCCGGGTGCGGATCATGACGTGGCGGTACTCCAGTCCTTCACGCCGACGATCGTGACCTCGGCCCCGACCCCGAGGGCGTCGCCGATCCCGCTGCGGATCGACCGCCGCATCGCGCCGTCGGCAGGCGGTTCTGGGTCGGTCACGGCACAGGTCACGTGGAAGGTGCCGTCCCGGACCTCGCAGGCGAAGTGCGGCGCGAGCCCGGCGTGGCCGAACACGATCCGCTCCACGTCCGCCGCCGGGACGAGGCCGGCCGGTCCGCGTACCGCCGCGGCCACGCTCCCGAGCGGAACCAGGACCCGGCTCGTGGCACCGCAGTCACACCGGTGGTCCGCCGGCCACAGCTCGACGAGCTCACCGGTCGGTGAGCCGCCCAGGAGCAGCTCGCCCCGGGGACCGTCACGGACCTCCGCCCGTAGCCGGTGGTCGCACAGGTGCAGTGCGCCGTACTCGCAGGCAACGGCCACCGTCGGTGTCGACGGCGTCCCGTAGAGGGCGGAGGTCTTCGCCGCCCAGACGGCGCCGACGCGGTCGAGGCGCTCGGTGGAGCAGGCCTCCCCCACGCAGATGATCGTCCGGATCGTCGAGTCCCCCGGCCGCTGCCCGAGCGAGACCGCGAGGCTCGCCAGCTCCGCGGCGAAGCTCGGCGAGCACACCAGGGCCGTCACCTCGTACTGCTCGACCAGCCCGAGCAGCCGCGGCATCGGGCAGATGGTCCGGCTCGTCCCGACGCTGATCACCGAGGCGCCGACCATCTCGATCACGCGGTCCACCTCGGCGCCGATGAACGACAGTTCGTACGGCACGGCCGAGACCACGACGTCGTCCTCGGTCAGCAGCCGGCCCAGTGCCAGTGCCAGGTCGATCTGATTCAGGATCCACTCGTCGCGGGTCATCGTGATCGGCTGCGGCCCGCCCGAGGGGTCGACCCGTTCGCCGTAGCGCGCACGGACCGCGTCGCGGCCGTCCGCCGTGTCGCCGGCATCGCGGGTGAGCAGTTCCAGGAACTGCTCGTAGTGCGTTGCGATGGACGTGGTCGTCGTCACCTGGCCTCCGCTTCCCGGGTGAATCGGCGCCACCCGTAGTCGTCGAGAGCGCTGTCGCCCCGTTCGGTGCGAAGCAGTGGGCGGCGGCCGGTGCCGGCATCGAGGTCGACGCTGACGACCGTCGCCAGGACGAACTCGTGGTCACCGATCCGGTAGGTCGACTTCAGGCTGCAGTCGATGGTGCCGACGGCGCCGGAGAGCCGGGGGCAGCCGTTGGCGGACGGCGTCCACGAGAGGGCGTCGAAGCGGCTGTCCGGCCTGCCCTGCGAGAAGGCGTCGGACACCTCGTGCTGGTCGTCTCCGAGGATGTTGACGCAGAACCGGCCGGTGTCCGCGATGGCGTTCCAACTGGTGCTGCTCGAGCGCACCAGGAAGCCGATCAGGGCGAGTTCGTCGGAGACGACGGTGAGCGAGCCGATCACCAGTCCGTACGGTGTCGGCCCGTTCTGGTCGGACTGCCGCGCGGTGCCGGCGACCACCGTGACGGCCCGCGGCAGTAGCTCGCCGATGATGCCGAGGTCCGGCGCCGCACTCGGTTGCCCGCTTTTGACGGGGTCGGGCACGGGCACGGCCGCGCCGGGTCCCTCGCGCAGCCGGCGTACGAACCGGCCGGTCACGCCGGCCGGGTTGGCGGCGAGTTCCTCCGGGGTCCCGCTGTGCACCACCCTGCCACCGTCGCGGCCCGCACCCGGCCCGAGATCGATCACCCAGTCGGCGATGGCGATCACCCTCACGTTGTGCTCGATGACCACGATGGTGTTGCCGGTGGAGATCAACCGCTCGAACAGGGCCAGAAGGTGGCGGATGTCGGCGGCGTGCAGGCCGCGCGTCGGCTCGTCGAAGATGAACAGCGTGCGGCTGCGGCGCTGCTTGAGCAGTTCGCCGGCCAGGTTGAGCCGCTGCGCCTCGCCACCGGAGAGAGTGGTCGTCGAGCAGCCGAGCTGCAGGTAGCCCAGGCCGAACTCGTGGAGCACGCCGAGCGCCTGGACGACCTTGGGGGAGCTCTCCGCGTCGAACCATTCGAGTGCGTCCTCGACGGTCATCGACAGCACGTCGTGGATGTTCTTGTCGTCCAGCCGTACCTCGAGGACGTGGTTCTGGAACCGGCGGCCGTCACACTCGGGGCAGACGACGAACTCGCTTTTGAACAGGGTCATCTCGATCTCGGCCAGCCCGAGTCCCTTGCAGGACTCGCACCGCCCGCCGGCGACGTTCGGGCTGAACTCGGCACGGCCGAGTCCGCGCTCGACCGCGTCGGCGCTGCCGGCGAAGGCATCGCGGATGTGGTCGCTGACGCCGATGTAGGTGACGAGCGTGCTCCGGCTGGAGCGGCCGATCGGGCGCTGCTCGACGTAGATGACGTCGTCCAGGGCTTCGGCTCCCTCGATGCCGGTGCTCTCGGCCACCACGCCCGCCGACCGCTGGGCGATGGCCCGGGAGACCGATGCGTGGATGCCGTCCACCAGTGAGCTCTTGCCCGCGCCGGACACGCCGGAGACGCAGGTCAGTCCGCCGAGCGGGAACTTCGCGGTCAGGTCCACGACGTTGTTGCGCGTGATGCCGCGGACCGTGAGCCAGCGTGCGCCGGTGAGGTCGGCCTTGGTCCGCGACGGCCCCGCCGACAGCATCGCGGTCGCCGTCGGCGAGTCACTGGAGTTCAGCAGGTCGGCGAACCGACCCTCGAAGACGATCTCGCCGCCGCGCGATCCGGCCCCGGGTCCCAGTTCGACGATCCAGTCGGCGGCACGGATCACCGACTCGTCGTGCTCGATGACGATGACCGTGTTGCCGAGATCGCGCAGCCGCCGCAGTGAGTCGAGGATCCTCCCGGTGTCGGCCTCGTGCAGACCGGCGGTCGGTTCGTCGAGGACGTACATGACCCCGGTCAGGTCACTGGCCAGATGCTGCGCCAGCAGCAGCCGCTGCAGCTCACCGCCGGAGAGGGTGGTGACCGGCCGCTGCAGCTGCAGGTGCCCCAGGCCGACGTCCTCGATGTTCGCGCTCTGCCTGACGATCGCGGAGGCGAGCTCGCGCACCTGCGCCGGCACGTCACCGGACGTGAGCCCCTCGCGCAACCGGCTGATCGAACGCGACAGCTCGTCGCTCTGGAAGTCGTGGAAGGTGTGCCCGGCCACCGTCGCCCTGAGCGACTCGGGGCGCAGCCGCCCTCCGTCGCACGCGGGGCAGACCTCCCGTCCGAGGTAGTTGGTGAAGGCGTTCTTGCGGGCGGCGGACGACGCGTTCCTGTACGCACGTTCCAGGAAGCCCAGAATGCCCTCGAAGCGGAAGTCGTTGGTGACCTTGCGGATCTTGAGGGTGTAGACCGTGTCCGAGCCGTGCAGCACCCGCCCGGTCTGCTCCGGGCTCAGTTTCTCGAACGGCAGGTCGAGGTCCAGGCCGATGTCCGCGGCCATCGCCTCGAAGGCCTTCCGCACGTTGGGAACGGCGAACGTTCCGGGGTCGGCGCCGTCCCAGATCTCGGTGAGCGTCTTCGACCGGTCCGGGACGATCCTGTCCAGCGAGAAACCGACGAGTTCGCCGATGCCGTCGCACCGAAGGCACTTGCCTTCCTTGCGGTTCGGGCTGAAGTGCTTCGCGGAGTGCGGTTCGGCGAAGCAGCCGCAGTCGTCGCAGAACAGGTCCGGGCCGGCCGGGCCGAGACAGGCGGGGCAGACCGGCCGCGAGCCGGCACCGAACAGCAGCCGGTACAGCCCGTCGAGGCCGGTGAGGGTCCCCACGGTCGAGCGGGGGTTGGAGTAGCCGCCGTCGCGCTGGCGCAGGGCCACCGGCGGCTGCGTCCCCGCGATGCGGTCGAAATGGTAGTCGCCGTCGCCCATGTCGAGGGACTTGCTGGACAGGGCACCCAGGTAGAGCGTCTTCGAGTGTTCGAAGAGGGTGTCGATGACCAGGGACGACTTGCCCGATCCCGAGACGCCCGCGGCGACGACCAACTGTCCCTTGGGGAAGGAGACGTCGACCGACTTGAGGTTGTGGGTCGTGACTCCCTCGAGTCGAATGCTGTCGAGGCTCATGTGGTGTCGTTCCGCCCTTCGGCCAGTGTGCGGGCCTGGGTTTCGCAGCGCTGCAGGTCGGGATACCGGGCGTAGAGCATCGAACGGACCCGGGCGGGATCACCGCGGTTCCACGTCTCGTAGAGTTCCTGGCGCATCCCGAAACGGTCGACGGCCAGATCGGCGGCGAGCCGGAAGATCCGGGCCTTCTCGTCCACGCGCATCTCGCGCCCGCACATGTAGGTGTCCAGCACCGCGCGCAGCTCGGGCGTCCCCAGATCGGCTTCCGAGGGCTGCATGATCAGACCCGACGCGCCGATCTGCCGGATGATCTCCGAGCCCCGCGTCGAGAAGCGGCCGGCGACGGCGTCGAGCGCGGCCGTCGAGCCGGGGGCGAGCAGACCCGAGGGGGTGGGCCGGCACTCGGCGTCGATCGCGGCCAGGCCGAGCCGCACGATCTCGACGTACGAGGTGAGCTCGCCGAGTAGGTCCGTGACCTGCCGGAACTTGTCGACACCGATCGCCTGGGCCAGTAGCGACGCGACACCGAGCATGGTGCGCAGCCGGTGGTAGTAGCGCAGTTGGCCGGTGTAGAGCGACCACTTGTTCAGCTCGCCGAATCCGCGGACGGCCGTTCGGGAGTCGTCGAGCAGGAAGACCCGGTTCATCGGGATGAACACGTCGTCGAACACCAGCATGGCGTCCTGCTCGTCGTAGTGCGCGGAGAGGCCGCCGGAGCCGTCGGCGTACGACTTGCGGCACAGGACGCGAAGGCCCGGCGTCGCCAGTGGGGCGGCGAACCAGCAGACGTAGCCGGGGTCCTCACGCAGGTAGTTCGCGGGCGAGAGGTAGATGAGCACCTCATGGGCGTACGGCGCCAGGGTGGCGATCTGTTTGGCTCCCCGCACGACGATGCCGTCGGCGCCGCGCCGCACCACCCTCAGCCCCAGTTCCGGCCGGTCGGCGGGGGTCGCGGAACGATCGATCTGCGGGTCGCCCAGGCCGTGCGTCAGCGTGAGGTCGTTCTCGCGGCAGTAGTGGTAGTAGTTCTCCGCGTTGCGCCCGAACTCCGGATCGACCTCGGCCAGCTCGAAGCGGAAGTCGTACAGGCCGACCACGACGTTCGACATGAAGTCGGGCACCCGGGAGAGCTGGCCGTAGGACGCCTCCGCCCACCGGTGGGAGTTGGCCCACTTGCGGCTGAGGCCGTCCCGGTCGGCCGGCGCCAGGTACGACAGGCTGACCGGGTTGCCGGACGTGTCCGACCGGTGGAGCATCTCGTCCGCCCGGTCGGGCAGGTGCTGGGCGTCGTAGAGGCCGGCCAGCGTGGACAGCATCGGCTGGAAGCCCGGGTCGCCGGTCACGTCGACCCGGCGCCCGTCGCACCAGACCTCCCGCTCGTCCTTGAGGCTGGCGACGTACTCGGTCCCTCGCCAGGCTCCGCCGGACGAGCCCGGCAGAAGGGTGATTTCGTCAGTGGGCATGACGCTGTCAGAGGCCTCGGGTCCTGTGGTGGTCACCGTCCGCGCTCCTACGGGTTCCGCTCGGCCGCACCGGACCGGAACGGCTGATAGTTCTGCTCTTGGACCTGGGGGAAGTACTCGCGTGTCGCCTCACCCACGACCCGCATCAGCTCGGAGTCGAGGGAGCTGGGATCGGTGATGAGCTTGGCCAGTGGTGAGTCCGGCACGGCGTTCGTCAGGCTCGTCCGGCGCGCCCGGTGGACCGTGGCCAGCGAGTAATGGGCATTGGCCGCGTCCCGCATCTTGTAGACCGCCTGGGGCCCGTCCGGGATGCCGATCATGGACTTGGTGCCGCCGCCGCCCAGGCAGTTGCGGGGCATGTGCAGATGCTCGTGCCGCCACTGCTGGTGGGCGGAGTGCAGCAGGAACGCCTGGTCGACCACGGTGTGCCGCAGCCATGCCTCCGGGTCGTCGTGGCGGCGTGCGTCGATGTCCAGGACGATCTCCTCGAGCGACGACTCGCCGAGCGAACGCAGCCAGGTCTCGAGGTCGTTCCACATGTGCTTGAACAGGTCCCGGAACATGTGCTGCTTGATCGACAGCGAGTGCGTACCGCTCGCGGGCCCCAGATTGGTCCGGAACTCGTGGTACTCGCCGGTCGCCAGGTGCTCGGCCATCACCCGCTGCGCCTCGACCACCGGATCGAGCAGCTCCCGGCAGACCGCCAGGTGCTGCGCCGCCCGGCTCAGGGCCGATGCCCGGATCGCCCGGACGGCGACCTCGAGGTGGTCGTTCGCCTCGGCGCAGAGAATCTCCGGTACCTGGTGCAGGGCGACGAACTCGCCGTGCAGAGTGCCCGCGTTCAGCTCGGTCGCGGCGACCGCGCGTGCCAGTGTCTCGGCGGAGATCAGCTCGTCGGTGCTCCGGCGCACCCCGACGGGTACGGCGGTGAGGTCGCTCTCCCACTTGGTCGCGTCATGGCAGCCGAGCCGGATGCCGTGCAGCACGCGGTACAACGGGTCGTCGATGCTCTTGGTGGCGATGGTGGAGCGGGTCAGCTCGGGCGCGCCGGCCAGCAGCGAGCCCTTGGCCGCGTCCTCCAGCCCCCGGAGCGCGTCGACGTAGGCCGCGTAGCCGGCGGACTCGGAGATGCTCAGGGTCGTGGCCCCGGTGGACACGCCGGATCCGAAGGCGCTGCGGGCGTCCGACATCACCGTGCCGAGCCCGCGCAGCAACCGGTGGAACCCGACGGCCCACTGCACGTGGCGGGAGGCGGCCGGGATGTCGTCGGCCAGCAGGCACGCCCGGGTTTTGCGCGCCAGCCGGGCCAGGTTGAGCAGGCACACCTCCGACGCTTGGAGGACCGCGCACACCGTCGAGTCGTACGTGCCCTCCGGCACCGCTCGTGCGGCCCGCGCCTCGCCGAGCAGATCGATGCGGTGCAGCTGGTCGTAGTTCTCGGCCACCGGTCCCAGCTCGGTCATCTGCCGCCGGCCGGCGCACATGTCGGCTTTTACTGGATCGTCCAGGCTTGACATTGCCCCATCACTCCTCAGTAGGCCCCGCTGAGTACCGGATCGATTCGGTGGGGCAGGATTCGAATGCGTCGAGGACCCGTTCGAGCTCGTCGGGTGTCCCGGGTTGTTTGCACACGTAGTGGACGTCGTTGTCGAGGTCGGCGTCGAAGTTCTCGGGCGCCAGGTCGTTGCAGAGCTTGCAGTCGATGCACGTGTCATCGATCTCGAAGCGCCCCTCGATCGGAACGCGCGTGGGAAGCGGCAGTTCCACCCTCATCGTCAGCCCCTCCCTCCCCCGTGGACACTGAAGTTGCGCATGGTCGGTTTGGCCGAGGTCCGCAGCGCCGTCTCGAACCGGTCGGTGTCCAGCCGGCGGAATCGGGTGGCCGCGCCGAGTCGGTCACGGACACCGGCCGCGATCGATGTCCGGGTCGCGTCGTCGCCGCTCGACGGCGGCAGGGCGATCTCCAGTGCGTCCCCGTCGATGTCGAAGGCGAAGTAGTACGGCGCGGCGGTCATGGCGCTCAGGACGATGTCCTCGATCTCCAGCTGGGAGGTCCAGCGGTCACCGACCGGGATCCGGTCACCGATGCGGCCGCGGTGGTGCAGTCGGCGCAACGGGGACCCGCAGCCGCACGGCGCCGCCTCGATCCGGCAGACGTCACCGGTCCGGTACCGCAGCAGCGGCATGGCCCGGCTCGCCAGCGTCGTCACGGCCAGCTCACCGACGGAGCCGTCCGGCAGCCGCTCGCCGGATCCCGGATCCACCACCTCGAAGAACGTCCGTGTCTCGACCAGGTGCAGCTCACGGTCCGGGCAGAACATGGCCAGCGTGTTGGTCTCGGTCATGCCGAACATCGAGTACGCGACGGCGTCCCACTGATCGGCCAGCCGCCGCTTCTTGGCCGGCGACGCGCCCTCCCCCGCCATGAGGATCTTCGAGACCGCGAGGTCGTGACGCGGGTCGAGGCCACGGCGGCGAGCGATCTCACCGAGGAACAGGGCGCGCGTTCCGGAGCACACCAGTGCGGTCGCGCCCGAGCGCAGCAGGGCGTCGACCATCCGGTCCGGAGTACAGGACGGTGAGGCCGCGCCGAGCGGCACGATGGTGCACCCGAGGATCTCGATGGCACGGTCGAGGTCCTGTCCCACCCCGGCCAGCTCGTAGGGGACGGCGATGGCCGCGACGTCCCGCTCGTCCAGCACGGCGGCGAGCAGGCCGGCGACGGTGAGGTTGTTCTCCAGCCAGTCCCCCATCGTGAAGAACGCCGCGACCGGGCGCCCGTTGCCGGTGCCGGAACTCTCGTCGAACCGGATGACCTCGCGCCGCGGCACGGCAAGCATGCCGAGCGGGTAGGCGGCGGAGAGGTGTTCGCGGGTCGTGAAGGGGATGGCCTCGAACGCGTGCGGACGGCCCTGGGCCACCGCTCTGGCGACACCGGCCGGTAGGAGGTCGGCGTAGAACGGTGAGTTGCGGCAGGCGTGCTCCACGGTCGCGGCGAGCGCCTGTGCCGCCCATGCGTCGAGCGCCTGCCGGTCCAGTGACGTGACCGCGGCGACCCTCCGCGCGATGTCGAGGCGGGTGACGAGGGTGTCGTGCAGCCTGCTTCGCGGGTCGCGGCCGGCCGGCCGGGTGAGCGTGGTCATCGGGACGCCTCCTCCAGCCGCACCATCGCCGCACGTTCTCCGGCCGCGAGACTGTCGACGATCGACGCCGCCTCGTCGAGCGATCGCCGGGCACCGGCGTCGTCGGCGTCGTCGGCGTCGCGCAGCAGGTTCGCCACTTCCGTCCAGCGCTCGGAGATCCGGCGGTACTCGACGGCGAGCTCGTCGTAGGTCTCGATGCCGGTCAGTTCGTGCGCCTCTTCCAGGAACTGCGCCCACAGCGTCCGGAAGAGTCCGCCGCCCGTTCCGCCTTCCTCCATGCTGGTGCCGACGGTGCTCATCGCCTCGACGGGACGGTCGAGCCGGCCGTGCCATCCACGCATGAGCGAACCGGCCTTCGCGATCCCCTTGAATCCCATGTTGGTGATCGGCGGGCTCAGGAACTCCTGCGCGGTGGCCAGGATCGAGGACTGGCATGCCTTCGCGAGGGTCGACTCGTCGTACCCGCGCGGGTCCACCCGGACCGACAGGTTGCGCGAGGACATCGGTCCCCCGGCGGACCGGGCCCGTCTCAGGCTTTCCCGCGAGGTCGACTGAACGCCGAGCGACCGGGTCTCGACGACGACGAACCTGTCGTCCTCGTATCCGATGCAGGCGACGTAGTGTGCGGCGAAGTGGTGGTTCTCCTGTGCGTAGTCGAGGTGGTGGCGGTCGAGCTTGAGCCCCACCACATCGCCCTCGTCGAGCGCCTCGATCAGGGTGGCCTCGGCCTTCGCCGGTGACGACGTCTCCCGCGCCCGCAACTCGAGGCCGAGAGCGTCCACCACGTTGCGTATGAGCTGGTCCGGCTTGACCCGGCCGGCGAGGAACGGGGTCGGCATCTGCTTCGAGTGCCAGTACAGGAACGACAGCCCCTGCCCCAGCCCGAAGATCAGCGGTTCGCTCAACTCGATGTCGTGGTTGCGGAGCATGTTGAGCAGCGCGGTGGATTCGCAGTGGTCACCGGAGTACGGCGAGATGTCAATGACTGCCATCGCCGGGCTCCGTTCCGCCGCGCGGCGCCTCGTACACGATCTCGAGCACGGTGCCGCTGTCGTTGTTGCGCAGGTGTCCGTAGGTGTGGCCGAGTTCGTCCGCCTCGGTGAACGCGATGTTCTCGAGGTGGTCGACGTCCCGGTCGAGGACGTCCAGGACGTAGCGGACGTCGGCGTCGGTGTGCACGTCGAGGGCGACGTGCGACATGAGACGTCCCCGCTCCTCGGCGGAACGGTCCGCCCAGGGGCCGAATCGGCGGCACGTGAACATCTCGATGGCGCGTCCGTCGGAGAGAACGATCGAGTTCCACCATCCCGGCGTGCCGTACTGCCGGGGCGAGATGTACGACGGCCCCATCTCGACGGTGGCGATCCGGCCTGACGCCCGGAGGTCGTTCAGGAAGGCGTTCCAGCCGAACACCTCGTCGTCGCTGTCGTAGTCGCCCATGTAGATGCCGACGTGGTTGACCCCGGCGAACTTCTCGACGACGTGGTCCGGCGCGTGTCCGCACCAGGCCGACAGGTACGGCCCGCAGTCGAGGTTTTGCCATGTGTCCGACGTCTCGAGGATCTCTTCCCAGGACCGGTCGAAGCCGGAGCGGCCGGGGAAGCGCCCGTCACTCGTGGCGGTGATGGCCGGTGAACTTCCCGCGAGCGAGTTCATGACCCTTCCTTTCTGCCGGTGATGACGATGCCCATCTGCACTTCCGTCACGACGGCCGTATCGAGCGCGGTGTCTTTCAGGAGCTCTTCGATCTCGCTCTTGACGTACGAGGACCGGATCGAGGTGCGGAAGCCCGGACGCATGTCGGCCGCGATGTTCGCCTTCATGAACTGGAAGGTCGTCCGGTCGACGTCCCTGCGCAGATCGGAGATGCAATACCGTCCGCCCGGCCTGAGCACGCGATGCATTTCCGACAGGGCGGTCACCGGATCCGCCCATTCGTGCAGCGAGGACGCGCTGATGGCGTGATCGAAGCGGTGGTCCTCGAACGGCAGGGCCAGCACGGTGCCGCATTCGTAGGCGCACCGGCCGGTAACGCCGTACCCGTCCGCGTTGGCGCTCGCCCGCCGGAGCATCGCCGGTGAGATGTCGAGGCCCACGAGCCGGGCGGAGTCGTCGGCCCGGGTGATCCATTCCAGGCCGAGGTACCCCGGGCCGCATCCGAGCTCCAGGACCTCCCCGGAGTCGATCTCCGCCGCCAGGATGTCGTCGATCTTCTCCCGGAGCCAGCCGTTGTCCCGGATGGAGCGCTGCATCTCGTCGTACTTGAGGGCCAGTTCGTCGCCCTGCAGGCCCTCGTCGGTTTCCGGCACGCGGGCGGCGACGGTGCCTCGCGCGCTAGCCACGGCCGGGTCCCGGCCGCCGGATTCCCACTGCTACGCCTCTCATCGTCGCGCTCCCCATGTGCACGTCGGAACGGTCGTTGGTCGTCACGAGATTGACCGAGGATCTGAGCGACTCGTCGACCGAGGACTCGCCCGGATACCACCAGCCGGCATCCGCCAGCACGACGTTCGGTGCGACGGAGTCGGAGATTCTGACCGTCATGCGCACCCCGCGCGCACCGGCCCGCGTAACGAGCTCCACCTCTTCGCCCTCTGCAAGCCCCTCCCGCTGCGCGGTTTTCGGATGCACGGTCACCCGCGCCGTCGTCTGGCTGCGCGAGGTGGTCGGCAACTGGTGGAACTCGGTGTTGTAGAACTGGCGCGGATGGGCGCTGGTCATCACGTACGGCAGATCCGGGTCCGCTCCCGGCGGACGCCGGAAGACCGGGAACGGCTCGTAGCCCATGGCCTGCAGCCCGTTGTTCATCAGGTTCACGCGTCCGGACCGGGTGCCGAATCCGCCGTCGCGGTACTTGCGGTACCGCTTCTCGTTCCGGATGTAGCCGATCTTCGTGAACTGTTCCCAGGTGAGATCGATGCCGGCCAGCTTGGCGTCGAGAGCGGCTTCCAGCGAGGGGAAGAAGTGCCGGCTCAGGCCGAGCCGTTCGGCGAGTTCCAGGATGATCTCCTCGTCCGAGCGGCAACCGTCGACGGTGGCGATCTTCTGCCGGGCCGCGATGTAGGAGTTGAACTCGACGATCTGGTCCCGCTCGAGCCAGCTCGAGGTCGGCAGGATCACGTCGGCGTGCCTGGCGGTCGGCGTCATGAACAGGTCGCACACGACGACCAGGTCCAGCTTGGCGATCGCCTTGCGGACCAGCTCGGTGTTCTCGTGCGATGCCAGGATGTTGCTGCCGAAGATCACCATCGAGGTGATCGGGTACGGTTTCCCGGTCACGACGGCCTCGTGCAGGTCTCCCGGCGCGACCCAGCCGGCCATCGACAGGATCTTGTGCCTGTCGCCGCCGATCCGCTTCTTCGCCTGCTCCTGAGGGAGCAGATCCGAGCGGGGGAAGGCACGCCGGCCCTCGATCGGCATCGGGTCCCAGATCACGTCGCCGCCGGGAGCGTCGATGTTTCCGCAGATGGCGGCGAGGATGGCGATCGCGCGGTGCGTGTCGAAGGAGTTCTCGTTCTGCGACAGACCGGTTCCGGCCTCGATGCACGCCCGTGACGCGAGGGCGTAGGAGCGGGTCGCGTCCCGGATGAGCCCGGGCGCGAGCCCCGTGGTCCGCGCGACCCGCTCGAGGTCGTACGCCCGCACGTGCTCGGCGAGTTCGTCGAACCCGGAGGTGTGCGCGGCGACGAAGTCGTGGTCGTACCAGTCCTCGTCGATGACCAGTTTGATCATGCCGAGTGCCAGTGCGCAGTCGGTTCCCGGCTGGACCGCGAGGTGCAGACCGGACCGGGCCGCCGTCCGCGTCCGTCGCGGATCGACGGTGATGACGCGGCTGCCCCGTTCCATGGCGCGCAGCAGCTTGACGCCGATCACGCCGTCGGAGTGGGTGCTCGGCTTGTTGCTGCCCCAGAGCAGGACCACCTCAGGATCACCGTCGTAGTCGCAGAAGGTGAATCCGCCGTACGTCATGATCGATGCCATGACCCGGGGGTAGAAGCACACGTGCGCCGGGCCGACCACGTTCGGCGTCCCGAGCGCGTTCGCGAGCCGGAACACCCACTCCTGGTAGTTGCGGTCGGTCCCCTGGCCGAGGACGACGGACTCGGGCCCGTGCCGGCTGATGGTCGTGGTGAGCTCGTCGCCGATCCGGTCGAGGGCGGCTTCCCAGCTGACCGGCTCGAACGTCCCCGAGCCGCGCGGTCCGGTGCGCACCAGTGGCGTCGTCAGCCGGTAGGGGCTGCGCAGCAGGTCGAGCGACGCCTTTCCCTTGATGCAGAAGTAGCCCTCGCTCGTGGGGTTGTCCGGGTCCCCGTGGATGTCGGTGGGGACGCCGTCCACGAGTTCGACGATGGCGCCGCACCCGCCGTGGCACATACGGCAGACGGACTTCAGCCGGGTGATCGTCAAGTCTGCTCACCCGCCTGCTTGGTGGCCGGCACGAGCAGCCCTTCGAAGAGGGACTGCTCGGCGTCGGCGATCGCGTTCAACCGGGCCGCGACGGCTTCCAGCTGCCGTCGCCCGTCGTCCGCACCGCGGTAGGCCGTCAGCATGTCGATCGCCTGGTTCCACTGGCGCTGCACGTCGCCGAAGCCGTCGACGAACGGGTCGAGTTCATGGTCGCCGTACCGCTGCCGCGCCTCGAACAGGAACGCGCGGTAGAGCTTCCGGAAATTGGCTCCCCCGGTTCCCGCGAAGCGCCAGAAGCGGCCGACGCCCGGCACCACCTCGTCCGCGCAGGCGAGTGTGTCGCCCCATTGGGCGATCTCGGAGGCGGCCCGCCGCAAGGCGCCGATGCCGCATCGCGGCCCGCGGTCCGCGGTCATCCGCTCCGCGGTCAGCCGGATGGCCTTCCAGATCTGCTCACGCAGGACCGCGTCGGTGTCGGTGGTCAGCCGCGCCGGCGGCCGCTCCACGTACATCTGCAGGTTCGGCGACGGCATGAACCCTTCGTCGGAACCGCGGGCACGGCGCAGCGAATCCTCCGGAAGCGTCTGTGCCCCACCCTGCTGATCGGTGTCGACGACGTAGGCGAGGGAGTCGTCGAGCCCGTACAGCGCGATGTAGTGGGACGCGAAATGACTCCGGGAGGAGAAGTAGTCGAGGTAGAAGATGTCGACGGACATTCCCACGACATGTCCCGCGTCGAGCAGCTTCGCCGCTGCGTCGCGGGCCGACACCGAGTCGGGTGCCCGCGATTCACGCAGTTCCACACCCAGGGCCGAGCAGGCGTTGCGGGACACCAGGGCAGGCCCGATCCGGCCGGTGAGCATCGGCGTACCGCGACCGGGATCCGGAGCGTCCCAGTACTGGAAGTCGATCCCCTGGCCGAGGCCGAACAGCATGGGTTCGGATATGCCGACACCGGCATGGTGAAGCATGTTCCGCAGGGTGGTCGTCTCACAATGAACGCCGAGCTGGGGCTGAAATGTCGCCAAGCGCATATGGCTTCCCAATCGCAAGGTGCGGAGATGCCGTGCAGGGGGGTGCGGTCATGCGTCGAGCAGAACTTCGTGGTAGCCCTGCAGATCGAGGAAGCCGGAGCCACTGGCCAGGACCACGATCACCGGTTCGAGGTCTTCCGCGTCGGCCTTGGCTGCGACATCCAGGGCCGCGGCGACCGCGTGGTTCGCTTCGGGTGCGAGCAGCAGACCCTCGGTCTGCAGCAGTACCCGGCCTGCCTCGAGCGCCGTCCGCTGGTCGAAGGCGACGGCGTCCAGCACGCCTTTGCGTCGTAGCAGGCTGACCAGGGGGGAGCTGTGATGGTTGCGCAGGCCGCCGACGTGGTTGGGCGGTGGGATGAAGCCCTCCCCCATGGTGTAGCCCAGCACCTCGGGCGTGAATCCGCCCAGGTCGGTGCGGCCGTACGCGTAGACGCCGCGGGTGAGCCGGGGCGCCGCGGTGGATTCCGCGGCGAGGAAGCGGAGGTCCGCTCCGTCGGCCTTGGCCCGCAGGTGCGGGCCGATGAGACCGCAGAGATTGCTTCCGCCACCCGAGCTCGCGATGAGGTGGTCGCCGCGGCCGTCGACGCCGAGGTCCTCACCATGGGTTTCCCTGAGCTGCGTCGCGACCTCGAGCCCGAGCAACGTCTGATGGAGGTAGACGTGCGGCATCCCGCTGCCGGCGAGGTATGCGGCGGAGGGCAGGCCGAGGGCGTGCTCGATCGCGTCACTGATCGCGGTGCCGAGGCTGCCGGGATGGCCCGGTACTTCCTCGAGGATCTTTCGTCCGATCGCGGTCCGAGTCGACGGCGACGGCCGCACCTCGGCCCCCAGGAGCTCCATGTAGTGACGTCGGTAGGGCTTCTGCTCGAGCGAGCACCTCACCATGAAGATCTCGGCCCGCAGACCGAACATCCTCGCCGCCAGCGCGACACTCATCCCCCATTGACCGGCCCCGGTCTCGGTGACGAGAGTGGTCCGCCCCTCCTCGGCCGCGTAGTGGGCCTGCGCTATCGCGGTGTTCAACTTGAAGCTGCCGCTGGGCAGGATGTCCTCACGCTTGAGGTAGATTCTCGCGCCCGTACCGAGGTGTTTCTCGAGCCGGCGTGCCCGGTGCAGCGGTGTCGGCCGGCCGCATTGCCGCAGCCAGTCCACGACCGGTTCGGGTATCGCGATCCACTGCTCACGGGAACCGTTCTGCTCAATGAGAACGCGTGGCCGGACTTTCTCGGAAATCTCCGCGGCGGTGGGGCTTCCGGAATCCCGGACCTCCGGCATGGGGCCGGGCAGATCCCCCAGGAAGTTGTACCAGTGTGTCGGCATCTCCGATAATGGCGGACCGCCGCGATCGGTTGAATGGGGCACGGGCGATCGCTCACGCCCGGCCTGTTCATGGATGTACGAAGTCACTTTCCCCCGCTTCGAATTTGTGAGAGCCATCGTACAAGTGCGTTCGAACGCCGCACAACCACCGCACTTCGGACCGCAATGAATCACCGGCCACAGTTCCACTGGCGTTTCCGGACCTGTTGCGTCAGCACTTCACGGAATAGTCCGGAAGAAGCGAGAGGACGATGTCGACGAAATCAACCGGGGGCGCCGAACCGAAAGCGTCGGCGACGCCGCCTGCCGAACCGGCCGGGCATCTATACGTCAGCGTCTCGGGAATCGATCCGTTCCGTCAACGATTCCGCCAGGAGTTGCCAGCTCGCGGCGTGGTGCCGCGCCAGCTCGGCGATCATCGGCGCGCAGTGGATCGGGAGGCTGTTCGCCATCGCCGCCCAGTCGTGCGGCCGCGCGGCCGAGGGGTCCAGTGTCCGCAGCAGCTTCCGGCCCACCTCGGTGAACCGGAGCGAGGGATCGGCCCGCAGCCGCCGGACCGCCAGTGACAGGTCCGCGCTCCCCGGGTGCGCCCCGGGACGTTTCACGATCGCGGGGTCGCCGGCTCCACCGTCCCGGACCGGCTCCTCGTTCGGCTGCGCCGTCGTCCGCGGTTCCCCTGGGACAGCTCGCGCCCGCCTCCGCACGTCCTTCGCCGTGGTGAGCGAGAGGCCCGCGGCGCGCGCCACCTCTCGCGCCGACGCGTCGGGGTTCGCGGTGAGGTACACCTCCGCGCGACCGCGGGCTTCGGCCGCCGCAAGCGGGTAGGCCACCCCGTCCCGCCCGAGTCGTACGGCGGCCGGGTGCGGAAGTTCCGCACCCGACCGCCGCCTGAGCGCTGCGATGGTCTTGTCCGACAGGCCGACGATCCCGGCCAGCCGCCGGTTGGACCACTCCGGGAAGTCGGCGAGCATGTGGAGGGCCGCGGCCTTGCGGTCGGCCAGGGTGAGCGGCAGTCCGTGGCTGCTGTTCAGCTTGACCGCGAGCACGAAGGCTTCTCGTTCGTCACCGTTGAAGAACACGGCACTGATGTGCGTGGCGCCGCTGTTCTTCACCGCCCTGAGCCGGTGCACACCGTCGATGACGGTCATCGCCTTCCGGTGGATCACGATCGGCGGCAGGTCGGAACACACTTCGGCGAGCGCGTTGATGTGCCGCGGGTCCTCCCCGCCCGTACGGGGTGAACCCGCGACCAGGATTGTGCTGATCGGTACCTGGGTGATCTCCGACAAGAGTCCACCGAGGCGCGAATCCGGACAACGAAAGTGGTGTTGTACCAGCTTCTTCGTGGATACAGAGATGTGGTCCATCGCTCTTCCTCCTGACTGACTTCCGGCGGACCTACCAGCTGTCGTACGACGCATCCGGCTGTGGATGATGTCAGGCAGCGAGGCGAACCGAGGACCGAGGAAAGGAAGAGCTGTCGTGGATGATCGCAAGGGTGTAGAACATCGAGTCTCCCCCCGTAACGCAATGCCGAGAACCGACTCTCGCACACTGTCAGGAGGATCGAGTCGACGCAAGACTTCCGTCTCGCCTCCCTGCCGAGAATTCGATCGTTTCTTGATCCTGATTGCGTGACGGAAAATTGTTCAACCGTCAATTACGGACTCCGGGCCGCGTAAATGCGGAGCGGCAGACGAGTCGGGCTGTACGCCGGGTTCTGTCGCCCGGTCGCCTCGCGGCGGCCGGGGAGACGGCCATCCATCTAGGGCCGGCGTTGCCGCCGGCCTCGTGCGGTCTACCCGCGGACTCGGGCGGGCAGCCCTCGAACGTCCGCGCAGAAACACCGGGGTGTTTCCTTTTGACCTTGCTCCGGGTGGGGTTTACCTAGCTGCCCAGGTCGCCCTGGGCACTGGTGGTCTCTTACACCACCGTTTCACCCTTACCGGGGGCCGGAGCCCTCGGCGGTCTGTTTTCTGTGGCACTGTCCCGCGGGTCACCCCGGGTGGCCGTTAGCCATCACCCTGCCCTGTGGAGCCCGGACGTTCCTCGGGGAGCTCCCCGTCAGGGGGTCTCCACGCGGCCGTCCGCCCGGCTCGTCTGCCGTGTCGACCATGGTACCGGGCGTGGGTCCCGCTTCGGCGCGGCGGCCGTGGCCAGGACGGAGCCGCCGGGGATCGGGGCGAACGCGGCCGGCACCGTCGCCGTCAGGGGCTCGTCGAGGAGCACCCGGCCGTGACCGCGACCGCCGGGTTGACGTACGTGATGACGGTGGCCCGGGCCGGCCCCGCTTCCCTGATCAGCTCCAGGAAGGCGACGAACGCGACCGCCGCGCAGACGGCGCCCAGGGCCGCGAGGGAGATCGGGGCCCCGGCCGAGGGCAGCTCGGCCGGCCTCGCGAGCACCCTCCCGGTAGTCATCGCGGTAGTCGTCGCGTTCCGGGGCGCTGAACAGGGTGATCGAGGAGGCTTCGCGGTCGACGAGGAGGTAGAGGGGGATGCCGCCTCGGGCGTAGCAGCGGCGTTTGGTCTCGCGGTCGGCCTTCGGCTTGGAGGAGGTCACCTCAAGGACCAGGGCGACCCCGTCACAGGGCATCCAGGAATCGGCTCCCCGGTAGAGCCGCAGCCCCCTTGGGGCAAAAGTGCCGTCCGGGATCAGGCGGTCCTTCGGGCAGCCACCACCGCTCCGCAGCTTCAGCCCCTTGTTCCCGGAGAACTGCATCCTGGTCCGGGAACGCTCGAGGACCTGCTCCACGATCAGTCCGATGCAGTCCTCATGATCCCCGTCCGGCGGCGTCACAACGATCTCTCCCTCGATCAGCTCCGCCCGGAAACCTTCCGGGGTGTCCAGGGCGAGAAAGCCCTCCAGCAGGACGTCTTCCTGCGTGAGCGGCTCGTGGGCCATGGCAGTCATGTCACGCCCCTCCTTCTGTCGCCCGTCAGACCGGGACATCGGCTGATCACCTGTCCGTGATATCGGGAATCGTCCACTCGATCGTGGCACAGGATCACGGCCCTCGTCAGATGCCACGGCCGCCGGCTTGACCCTGCCGCGACGTCAACGTCTCTACTGGGGGCATGCGGATCGGAGAACTCGCCGCGGCCGTCGGTGTCACCACGCGGGCCGTGCGGCACTACCACCATCTGGGGCTGCTGCCGGAGCCGGAGCGGCGGGCCAACGGGTACCGGGACTACACGCTGCGGCACGCCGTCGTGCTGGCGCGGATCAGACGGCTGACCGAGCTGGGGCTCGGGCTGGCCGAGGTGCGGGACGTGCTCGCGGACGACGCCGGCAAGGACCTCGTCGAGGTGCTGACCGAGCTGGACGAGGACCTGGCACGGCAGGAGGCGGCGCTCCGGGACCGCCGGGCGCGGCTGCGGACGTTGCTGGAGACGGAGGGCGGGCCGACCACCGAGGGGCCCGTCTCCCCCGAGCTGGCCGCACTGTTCCGAGAGGTGGCGGGTCTGTCCGACTCCCCCATGGCCGCCAGGGACCGGGAGATGCTCGCCCTCGTCGAGACCGCGGCGCCCCCGGAGCAGCGGGAGCAACTGATGGGCCTGCTCACCGGGTTCGTGAAGGTGCCGGGCGGGGTGGAGCGCGTGCTCGCCGCCTACGCGCTGCTCGACGAACTCGCCGACGCCGAACCGGACGACCCCCGCGTGGACGAGGCTGCCCGCGTCCTCGCCGAGTGCCTGCCCGCCGGCCTGCTCCCGGAGGGGGCACCCTCGCTCGACCAGGACAACGGTTTCCTGCGCGCCATGTACGCGGACTTTCCCCCGGCCCAGGCGGAGGCGATCCGCCGGACCCTGCGGATCATCACGGAGGAGCGGACGGAACTGACGGAACGGACGGAACTGACGGAGCTGACGGAGCTGACGGAGCTGACGGAGCTGACGACATGACCCGCGGCGTGCGGGTGGGCCGGGCCCTTGTCCAGCATGAACTGCGGTTGATGGTGAGCCTCGCGCTGTGGCTGGCGCGGCGGACGCATGGCGTCGGGGGCGGGACGGCCTTCGGGTACGCGCGGGGGCAGGGCGCGGTCATGTTCGGGTTCGCGTTCGTGTGCGTCGTCGAGACGGTGGCGTTGTCGGTGCTGCTGCTCGACTGGCCCGCCGTCCACGCGGTGGTGCTGTTCCTGGACGTGTACACCGTCGTGTTCGTCGTCGCGCTGCACGCCGCGAACGTCGTACGGCCCCATGTGCTGGACCCGGACTCCGGCACGCTGCGGATCCGCCGGGCCGTCCACGTCGATCTGCGGATACCGCTGGAGCGGATCGCCTCCGTACGGCGTGAGCTGCGGATGAGCCATGACCCGGCCGACGGGGAACTGGACCTCGAGGTCGGTTCGCAGACCACGGTCACGCTGGAGCTCACGGAGCCGGTCACCCACGTCACCTTCTTCGGGCGGCGCCGGGACGTGCGCGTCGTGCGGTTCCACGCCGACGCGTCCGACGCGCTGGTCCGGGCGCTGGCCACGGGGCGGTGGGCCGATCGGGCGCAGGACCCGGCACCGTACGCTGGCGGCTGAGCTCTACCGTGAGGAGTACCGCGTGCTTGTCCTGCTGCCGCCGTCCGAAGGCAAGGCCGCTTCCGGCCGCGGCGCCCCGCTGAAGCCCGAGTCCCTGTCGCTGCCGGGGCTGACCGGTGCCCGGGAGGCCGTCCTCGCCGAGCTGGTGGAGCTGTGCGCCGCCGACGAGGACAAGGCGCGCGAGGTACTGGGGCTGAGCGAGGGGCTGCGGGGCGAGGTCGCCAAGAACCTGGAGCTGCGGACCGCCGGGGCCCGGCCCGCCGGGGAGATCTACACCGGGGTGCTCTACGACGCCCTGGACCTGGCCTCCCTCGACGCGGCCGCCCGGCGCGGGGCCGCCCGCTCGCTGCTGGTGTTCTCGGGGCTGTGGGGTGCGGTCCGGGTCACCGACCGGATTCCCTCCTACCGCTGCTCGATGGGCGTACGGCTGCCGGGGCTCGGGGCGCTGGGGGCGTACTGGCGTACGCCGATGGCCTCGGTGCTGCCGGAGGCGGCCGGCAGCGGCCTGGTGCTGGACCTGCGGTCGGCCGCGTACGCGACGGCCTGGAGGCCGAAGGGGGAGGTGGCCGCCCGTACGGCGACCGTGCGGGTGCTGCACGCGCCGACCCGGAAGGTGGTCAGCCACTTCAACAAGGCGACCAAGGGGCGGATCGTCCGCAGTCTGCTGACGGACGGGGCCGCGCCGAAGGACCCCGCCGCGCTGGTGGAGGCGTTGCGGGATCTCGGATACGTGGTGGAGGCGCAGGCTCCGGCCCGTGCGGGGGCGCCGTGGGCGCTGGACGTACTGGTGGACGAGGTGCACTGACGACGGGCGGGATCCCCTCGCGTTGCATCCTGCGCAACACCCTTTGCGGAGGATGCTTTGCCGCGGGCAGGATGTCGCCATGAGCTCCTCCCTGCCCTCACCGGCACCCGCCCCCGCTCCCGCTTTCGCCGCATCCGTACTGGATCTCGCGCCCGTCGTGCCGGTCGTCGTGGTCGAGGACGTCGCCGACGCCGTGCCGCTGGCGCGGGCGCTGGTCGCCGGCGGGCTGCCCGCGATCGAGGTGACCCTGCGGACACCCGCCGCTCAGGACGCCCTCCGCGCGATCGCCGCCGAGGTGCCGGACGCGGTGGTCGGGGCCGGCACGGTGATCACGCCGGGACAGGTGCGCGAGGTGGTGGCGGCCGGGGCGCGGTTCCTGGTCAGTCCGGGCTGGACGGACGCCCTGCTGGAGTCGATGCGGGCGTCCGGGGTGCCGTTCCTGCCGGGGGTGTCGACGGTGTCGGAGGTCGTGGCGCTGCTGGAGCGCGGGGTGCGGGAGATGAAGTTCTTCCCGGCACGGGCCGCGGGCGGCACGGCGTATCTGAAGGCGATCGCCGGGCCGCTTCCGCAGGCCCGTTTCTGCCCGACCGGAGGGATCGGCCCGGACTCCGCGCCGGACTACCTCGCTCTGCCCAACGTCGCCTGTGTCGGAGGGAGTTGGATGCTCCCGGCGGACGCGGTGGCAGCGCGCGACTGGGCCCGGGTCGAGCGGCTGGCCCGCGCGGCGGCGGACCTCAGCGCAGGTGGGACGTGTCGTTGAACAGGCGGACGCTGGCGTTGCCGTCGGCGTAGTACGCCACCGCCGACAGTGAAGCCGCCGAGAGTTCCATCCGGAACAGGGCCTCGGGCGGGGCTCCCAGAGCGAGGCGTATCAAGGTCTTGATCGGTGTCACATGGGTGACGAGCAGGACCGTGCGGCCCGCGTACGCGGCGGCCAGCCGGCTTCGGGTGGCCGCGATCCGGGTCGCGGTGGCCGCGAAGCTCTCGCCGCCGCCGGTGGGTTCGGCGTCCGGGGAGGAGAGCCAGGCGTTCAGGTCGTCGGGGTGGCGCTCGCGCACCTCGGCGAAGGTGAGGCCCTCCCACGCCCCGAAGTCGGTCTCGCGCAGCCCGTCGTCGACGGTGACGTCGAGGCCCAGGCGGGCGGCGACGATGCCCGCGGTCTCGCGGGTACGGGCGAGGGGGGAGGCGACGATCGCCTGGACCGTGCCGCGCCGGGCGAGCGCCGCGGCGGTCCGCTCGGCCTGCTCGCGGCCGACGTCGGAGAGGGAGGGGTCGCTGCCGCCGCTGCCGGAGAACCGTTTCTGGGGGGTGAGCGGGGTCTCGCCGTGCCTCAGGAGGACGAAGGTGGCCGGCGGCCCCATGTCCGCGGGCGCCCAGCCCGAGGAAGGGGTGACAGCCGGTGCCGGCCCGGTACCGCGGGCGGTGTCCGTCTCCGTGCCGGGGGCGGCCACGGCCTGCGCGGCCCGCACGTCCGCGGCGGACTTTCCGGCAAGGGTGTTGCCCGCATCGGCGCCGGCGGCCCCGGGCCCGGCCCCGCCGGTCCCCCGCACTCCTGCCCCCGGGCCGGAGTCGGGGGCAGGGGCCGACACCGCGCGGGCCCGGGGCGCGCGCGTCACCGCGTCCCCGGGTGGGCCCGACTGCTCGGCTGCCGCCGGCCGTCCGCCCTGCGTGTTCAATGCGGCTCGCACATCAGCGGCGGCCCTTCCGGCAGGGGTGCCGCGCTCGTCCGTACCGGCGGCATCCGCCCCCCGCGCACCGGCCTCCCCGAGCGATCCGGGCGGCTCGGGTGTCACCGGCCGCGCGGCCGGTGTGTCCGGCGCGGCGGGCGAGGCCGACGCAGTCCACTGCTCGCCCCGCTGCCCCGCGTCCATCGCCTCGTTCGCCAGGCGGTCCGCGTGTTCGTTCCGCTCGCGCGGGATCCACTCGTACGTGACCCTGCCCGGCGGGAAGACGCGTGCCGCCTCGGCGGCCAGCGGCTTCATGGCGGGGTGTCTGACCTTCCAGCGGCCCGACATCTGCTCGACGACGAGCCTGGAGTCCATCCGGACGTGGACCACGGCCTCCGGGTCCAGCTCGCGCGCGGCCCGCAGGCCGGCCAGCAGGCCCGAGTACTCGGCGACGTTGTTCGTGGTGGCGCCGAGGTACTCGGCCGCCTCCGCCAGCGTCTCCCCCGTGGCCGCGTCACTGACCACGGCCCCGTAGCCGGCGGGTCCCGGGTTGCCCCGCGACCCGCCGTCCGCCTCGACGATGAACTCCCGCACCGGGAAAATCTCCTCGGGTCTCCTCGGTTCTTCTCAGATCTCCTCGGATCCCCCTACAGGCCCGACTCCGACGTGCGGACCAGGATGCGGCGGCAGTTCTCGCAGCGCACCACGGTGTCGGGCGCGGCCTTGCGGATCTCGCTCAGCTCGGTGATGGCGAGCTCCTGGCGGCAGCCCTGGCAGCTGCGGGCGTACAGCTTCGCCGCGCCGACGCCGCCCTGCTGCTCGCGCAGCTTCTCGTACAGCTTGAGCAGGTCCGCGGGGACCGACCCGGCGACGACCGCGCGCTCCTTGGTGACCGTGGCGGCCTCGCCGTCGATCTCCGCACAGGCCGCGTCCCGGCGGGCGGTCGCGTCGTCGATCCGCGACTGGACGGAGGTGACCCGCTCGGACAGTTCACCGACCCGCTCCTGCGCGGACTCGCGGCGCTCCATGACCTCCAGGACGATGTCCTCGAGGTCGCCCTGGCGCTTGGCGAGGGAGACGATCTCGCGCTGGAGGTTCTCCAGGTCCTTGGGCGAGGAGACGGCGCCGGAGTCGAGGCGCTTCTGGTCGCGGGCGGCGCGCTG
Source organism: Streptomyces sp. NPDC058632 (assembly GCF_042717095.1). Classification (NCBI taxonomy): domain Bacteria; kingdom Bacillati; phylum Actinomycetota; class Actinomycetes; order Kitasatosporales; family Streptomycetaceae; genus Streptomyces; species Streptomyces sp. NPDC058632. The sequence continues at coordinate 46,640 of NZ_JBHXQZ010000061.1, forward strand.
GCGCACCTGGTCCACGTCCTGTTCGGCCTTGGTCTGCTCGCGGGCGCAGTCGCTCTCCTCGGTCTGCGCGGCCACGTGCAGGTCGCGCAGCTGGGCGAGGTCCCGGGTCAGCGACTCGATCTCGGCGTGCTCGGGGAGCGACTTCCGCTTGTGCGCGAGCTGCTGGAGGCGGACGTCGAAGTCCTGGACGTCGAGGAGTCGGATCTGGTCGGCGGGCTCGGCGTTCAGTTGGGGGCTCCAGATGTATCGGGTTCGAAGGATGCCGCGTGGGCGGTCCAGGGGTCGGTGACCGTGGCGGAGACATGGACCCGCAGGTCCCATCCGTGACGGTCGGAGATCGCGTCGAGCTGGGTCGCGGCCAGCTCGCACCAGGGCCACTCGGTGGCCCAGTGCGCCGCGTCGAGCAGCGCGGGCGAACGGCCTGCGGCATGCTCCGCCGCGAACTCCGACGCCGGGTGGTGGCGCAGGTCCGCGGTGAGGTAGGCGTCCACGCCGGCCGCCCGGACGTGGGCGAAGAGGCTGTCGCCGGAGCCGCCGCTGACGGCGACCCTCCGCACGAGCGCCTCGGGGTCGCCGGCGACGCGGATACCCTGCGCGGTGCGGGGCAGGCGCCCGGCGGCACGGGCGGCGAGCTCGCGGACGGTCAGCGGGTGGTCCAGTTCGCAGACGCGGCCGAGCCCGCGGCGGCCCTCGGGGTCCGTGGTGTCCGGCACCAGCGGCCGTACGACGCGCAGGTCCAGGGCGCCGGCCAGGGCGTCGCTCACGCCGGGGTCGGCCGTGTCGGCGTTGGTGTGGGCGACGTGCAGCGCGATGTCGTTCTTGATGAGCGCGTGCACCACGCGGCCCTTGGAGGTGGAGGCCGCGACGGTGGTCGTGCCGCGCAGGTAGAGCGGGTGGTGGGTGACGAGCAGGTCGGCGCCCAGCTTCACCGCCTCGTCGACGATCTCCTGGGCGGGGTCCACCGCGAACAGGACCCGGCCGACCTCCTGGTCGGGGTCGCCCGTGACGGTGCCGACCGCGTCCCAGGACTCGGCCCGCTCGGGGGGCCACAGGGTCTCCAGCGCGGCGATGACTTCAGACAGACGGGGCACAACGCAAGGCTACCTGCCCGTATGCCGCGGGAGTACCGGTGCGGGTGGGGGAACGACGCCCGCCCCCGGCCGGCACATACGCCTCCTCTTCCTCAGGCGAATCGTTCCTGGAACACCCTTATGTGTGAAGCGGGGGCCGGTGGGTCCCCCGACCGCGCGTACGAAAACTACGTTCGTCGCCGGAGGTGACCGAACGATGACGGTGTGCGCGATCGAGCCATCGACGGAGCACGGGGAGGCCGGGCACGAGGAAGGGGTGACGGCGCCGCCGGGCTGCGTCCTCAGCGCCGACGGTTCCTACGGCGCGCGCCTCGCCCGCGACGGCGACCGCCTGTTCCCGGAGCGCTGGACCCTGGACGGCCCCGAGCCCTACGCGGTGCCGCTGCCCGGCGGCCGGCCCGAGGAGCCGGGCACCGAGGTGCAGCCCATGGGTGACGGGCGGGTCCTCGTCCACCGGCCGGCGGACGGGAGGCACGCGTTCTCCCTGCTGTACCCGTCCGGTCCCGGCACCGGCGAGGTGAGGCTCGGCGCGGTCGTCCGCCCGGACGGGGGGACCCGGCTGCGGCTCCTGCCGCCCGCGCCGTGCGGGCGGCGGGCGTACGCCCTCGCCGTGGGCCCGCGGTCGACGGCCCTGTGGCTGGTGGCGGGCGGCGCCTCCGGGCCCGAGCGCGTCGCCGAGGTCCCGGGCCGCTGCTCGGGCGGGGCGTGGCTGGACCGCGCCGGCCGGATGCTCGCCCTGGACCGGGAGGCCGGCGGGCGCACCAAGGCGGTCGTCGTGGACCTGGGGCGCGGGGGCGAGGTGTCGCCGCTGCTGCAGCTCACCGAGGAGAGCGACGACCGGGTCCTGCTCGCCGACCCGGACAGCGGCCTGCTGCTGATCCGCTCGGACGCGCCCTCGCCGGGGCAGGGCCGGCTGGGCTGGGGGGTGCTGGGCAGCACGCTGCCGGTGCGTTTCCCGGAGTGCCTGCGGCTGCCGGACTGCGCGGTCGCACCGTTCGCGATCCAGCCCGGCCAGGTGCTGACACCGGAGGGCTGCGCGGTGGCGCTGCGCGTCGACGGAGCACTCGGCAGCTGGGTCGGGGTGTGGCGGCCGGCCCGGCGGCGGATGCGTCATCTCCCGGCGCCCGAAGGGTGGCTGGCCGGGACCGGACGGTGGACGGCGGGCGGGGAACTGCGCCTGCCGTGTGCCACCCCGGCCATGCCCTGCGCGGTGGCCGTGCTGCACCCGCCCGGGCCGGAACGGCGGTCGGAGCAGGTACGGAGGGAGACCGGAGAGGGATCCTCCGCGAAGCTTGAACAGCCCTTTCCGCAAGGGGAGTCCGCACCTCCGGCCGTACCGGCCGCACGCCGCCCCGTGCCCCTTCGACAGGCGCCTCTGGGACGGCTTGTAACGAAGTAGCGGCGGTCCGCGTGGTCGCCTGGATCCACCCCCTGGTCCGCCGGTTAAACTCGCCCGGCTGCAGGAAAGATCATGTGTACGGGGTGAGTTTCTTCCGATGAACGACGCGAGCACGAACCAGCCGCAGGCCGCCGGGGGCGGGCAGACCGCCACTGGGCACGGCAGGCACCGCGGGCCGGTGTCCCAGCAGGACGCCATGGCGGCCCCTCGCGGCCGCCACCGCAGGCCCGCCAAGGAGAACGAGCCTGTGGAGGCATCGGTCTGACGTCAGGTCGGATACGTCCCGCGGGTGCCAAGTGGACAGCTGAGCGGCCCCGCTCGTCGCA
>NZ_JBHXQZ010000062.1:0-47762 GCF_042717095.1 Streptomyces sp. NPDC058632
CCCACTCACGTGGTCGCGTACTGGCATGCCTAGCGCGCGGTGTCGGTCCTGCGTACCGACAGCAGGTCCTCCAGCTGTTCCTCGCGGGCCTGGGCGGCCACGAAGAGCAGTTCGTCGCCCGCCTCGAGCGCGTCCTCCCGGGTCGGGGTGAGGACGCGTGTCCCGCGGATGATCGTGACCAGGGAGGTGTCCTGCGGCCACTGGACGTCGCCGACCTGCGTGCCGGCCAGCGCCGACTCCTCCGGCAGGGTCAGCTCGACCAGGTTGGCGTCCCCGTGGCTGAAGTGCAGCAGCCGGACCAGGTCACCGACGCTGACCGCCTCCTCGACCAGGGCCGACATCAGGCGCGGGGTGGAGACGGCCACGTCCACGCCCCAGGACTCGTTGAACAGCCACTCGTTCTTGGGGTTGTTCACCCGGGCGACGACGCGCGGAACGCCGTACTCCGTCTTGGCCAGCAGGGAGACGACCAGGTTGACCTTGTCGTCCCCGGTCGCGGCGATGACGACGTTGCAGCGCTGGAGCGCCGCCTCGTCCAGGGACGTGATCTCGCAGGCGTCGGCGAGCAGCCACTCGGCCTGCGGAACCCGCTCGACCGAGATGGCGGTCGGCGCCTTGTCGATGAGCAGGATCTCGTGCCCGTTCTCCAGCAGCTCGCCCGCGATCGAGCGGCCCACCGCGCCGGCTCCGGCAATGGCGACCCTCATCACTGACCGCCTTCCTTTTCGGGACCCTTGGCGAATACCGCCTCGACCTTGTCGATCTCGTCGGTGCGCATCATCACATGCACCAGGTCCCCCTCCTGCAGCACCGTCTGGGAGCTGGGCAGGATCGCCTCTCCGAGCCGGGTGACAAAGGCCACGCGGACGCCGGTCCGGTCCTGCAGCCTGCTGATCCGGTGCCCCACCCAGGCCTGCGAGGTGTGCACCTCGGCGAGCTGCACACCGCCGGTCGGATCGCGCCACAGCGGCTCGGCGCCCGACGGGAGCAGCCTGCGCAGCATCTGGTCGGCCGTCCAGCGGACCGTCGCCACCGTGGGGATGCCCAGGCGCTGGTAGACCTCCGCGCGGCGGGGATCGTAGATACGGGCGGCGACGTTCTCGATGCCGAACATCTCGCGGGCCACCCGCGCGGCGATGATGTTGGAGTTGTCCCCGCTGGAGACGGCGGCGAAGGCACCCGCGTCCTCGATGCCCGCCTCGCGCAAGGTGTCCTGGTCGAAGCCGATCCCGGTGACCCGGCGGCCGCTGAACGAGGAGCCCAGCCGGCGGAAGGAGGTCGGGTCCCGGTCGATCACGGCGACCGTGTGCCCCTGCTCCTCCAGAGTCTGGGCCAGGGCGGAACCCACCCGCCCGCACCCCATGATCACAACATGCATCGCGTCACACCGTGCTTCCTGCAGGCCCGTCGACCTTCATGACCATCGTGACCATCGTGCTCGTGTCCCTCTTTCGGCTCGCCGGGCAACCCGCGGCGGCCCGAGTACGGGCCGCGGGGCAACATCATGCCGGGACGGCGCGATCCCGATCCCCTCCGGGGCCCGACCGCGGGTACCCGGGACCAACGTATCCGTACCGGGAGAAGGTCAGCGGCGGGTGATGCTGCGCACGCTCGCCAGGGTCAGGGCCCCGAGGCCGAGCAGCGCGGCGAGGGCACCGATCAGTTCTGCGGGCGCGTACATGGCAACCTCCACGGAGCGGCGACGGACAGGGCCGACGGACAGGGGCCCCGTCATATAGGCATGGAATCGGTACGCTCCGCGGAACCCGCAACGCCGCCACCCCGCGTTTTCACCCGGAGAGCAGAAGGCCGGACGCTCCGCAACCCGGCGGCGCACCCGGGTGCCGTACGGGTGACGTACGGCACCCGTACGGAAGCCGTATGGATGTGGGTGGTGGGTGGGTCGCCCTCTGTGAGACGGCCTACGATCCACTGTTGTGTCCAAACTGACCGACGTGCCCAAACGCATTCTCATCGGGCGCGCGCTGCGCAGCGACCGGCTGGGCGAGACGCTTCTGCCCAAGCGCGTCGCACTCCCCGTCTTCGCCTCCGACCCCCTGTCGTCCGTGGCGTACGCGCCCGGCGAGGTCCTGCTCGTCCTCTCCATCGCAGGGCTGTCGGCGTACCACTTCAGCCCCTGGATCGCGGTCGCGGTCGTCGTCCTGATGTTCACCGTGGTCGCCTCCTACCGGCAGAACGTCCACGCCTACCCCAGCGGAGGCGGCGACTACGAGGTGGCGACGACCAACCTCGGTCGCCGGGCGGGCCTGACCGTCGCGAGCGCCCTGCTCGTCGACTACGTCCTCACCGTGGCCGTGTCGATCTCCGCCGGCATCGAGAACCTGGGCTCGGCGGTCCCGTTCGTCGTCGAGCACAAGGTGGCCTGCGCGATCGGCGTGATCGTGCTGCTGACGCTGATGAACCTGCGGGGCGTACGCGAGTCGGGCACCCTCTTCGCGATCCCGACGTACGTGTTCGTCGCCGGCGTCTTCACCATGATCGCGTGGGGCACGTTCCGCTCGGTGGTCCTCGGCGACGACATGCGGGCACCCACGGCGGACTACGAGATCAACCCCGAGCACCAGGGCCTGGCCGGCTTCGCCCTGGTCTTCCTCCTGCTGCGCGCCTTCTCCTCCGGCTGTGCCGCGCTCACCGGCGTCGAGGCGATCTCCAACGGCGTACCGGCCTTCCGCAGGCCCAAGTCCAGGAACGCGGCGACGACGCTGGCCATGATGGGCCTGCTCGCCGTCACCATGTTCTGCGGCATCATCGCGCTGGCCCTCACGACCGACGTCCGCATGGCCGAGGATCCGGCCACGGAACTGTTCCACGACGGTGTCCCGGTCGGCCCCGACTACGTACAGCACCCGGTGATCTCGCAGGTCGCCGAGGCCGTGTTCGGCGAGGGCAGCCCGCTGTTCCTCGTCCTGGCCGCCGCGACCGCGCTGGTGCTCTTCCTCGCCGCGAACACCGCCTACAACGGCTTCCCGCTGCTCGGCTCGATACTGGCCCAGGACCGCTACCTCCCGCGCCAGCTGCACACCCGCGGCGACCGGCTCGCCTTCTCCAACGGGATCGTGCTGCTCGCCGGCGCGGCCGTCGTGCTGGTGTGGGCCTACGGCGCCAGCACCACGCACCTGATCCAGCTCTACATCGTCGGCGTCTTCGTGTCCTTCACCATCAGCCAGACCGGCATGGTCCGGCACTGGAACCGCCTGCTGACCACCGAGAAACAGCGGGCCGCACGCCGTCACATGATCCGCTCCCGGGCCATCAACACCTTCGGCGCCTTCTTCACCGGCCTGGTGCTCGTCGTCGTACTCGTCACCAAGTTCACCCACGGCGCCTGGGTCGCCCTGCTCGGCATGTGCTTCTTCTACGCGCTGATGACGGCCATCCGCCGGCACTACGACCGCGTCTCCGAGGAGATCGCCGCCCCCGAGGGCCCCGGCCCCGACATGGTGCGCCCCTCCCGTGTCCACTCGGTCGTCCTGATCTCCAAGATCCACCGCCCCACGCTGCGCGCCCTCGCCTACGCCAAGCTGATGCGCTCGGACACTCTGGAGGCGCTCAGCGTCAACGTCGACGCGGCGGAGACCCGGGCGCTGCACGCGGAATGGGAGCGGCGCGGCATCGAGGTGCCCCTGAAGGTGCTGGACTCCCCGTACCGCGAGGTCACGCGGCCGGTCATCGAGTACGTCAAGAACCTGCGCAAGGAGTCGCCGCGGGACGTGGTGTCCGTGATCATCCCCGAGTACGTGGTCGGCCACTGGTACGAGCAGTTGCTGCACAACCAGAGCGCGCTGCGGCTGAAGGGCCGGCTGCTGTTCACGCCGGGCGTGATGGTGACCTCGGTGCCGTACCAGCTGCAGTCCTCCGAGGTGGCCAAGCGGCGCGCCCGCAAGCGGGCGGACTGGACGGCACCGGGGTCGGTGCGGCGCGGGCCGGCGGAGCGGTCGAAGGACTCCTCCCGGCCCGCGTAGACTGGACGGCTGTTGTCGCGGGCCACCGCCCGCACCTACGCCCCCGATGTTGTGGAGTCACCCCGCCATGCAGGCAGAACCGAGAAAATCGCTGGTGGGGGAGGAGTACGAGGTCGAGATCGGCCCCGTCGCCCACGGCGGCCACTGCATCGCCCGTACGTCCGAGGGCCAGGTGCTGTTCGTCCGGCACGCGCTGCCCGGCGAGCGGGTCGTCGCGCGGGTGACCGAGGGCGAGGAGGGTGCCCGCTTCCTGCGCGCGGACGCGGTCACGGTGCTGGACGCCTCCAAGGACCGCATCGACGCCCCCTGTCCGTACGCCGGGCCCGGCCGCTGCGGCGGCTGCGACTGGCAGCACGCCAAGCCGGGGGCGCAGCGCAGGCTCAAGGGCGAGGTCGTCGCCGAGCAACTCCAGCGGCTCGCCGGGCTCACCCCCGAGGAGGCCGGCTGGGACGGCACGGTCGTGCCCGCCGAGGGTGACAAGCTCCCCGCGGGCCAGGTCCCGCAGTGGCGCACGCGCGTGCAGTACGCGGTGACCGCCGACGGCCGTGCGGGGCTGCGCCGGCACCGGTCGCACGAGGTCGAGCCGATCGACCACTGCATGATCGCCGCGGAGGGCGTCAGCGAACTCGGCATCGAGAAGCGGGACTGGACCGGCATGGACTCCGTCGAGGCGATCGCCGCGACGGGCTCCCAGGACCGCCAGGTCGTCCTCACCCCGAAGCCGGGCGCACGCCTGCCGCTGGTCGAACTCGACCGTCCGGTCTCCGTCCTGCGCATCGACGAGCGCAACGGCCAGGTCCACCGCGTCCACGGCCGTCCCTTCGTCCGTGAACGCGCCGACGGCCGCACCCACCGGGTCGCGAACGGCGGCTTCTGGCAGGTCCACCCGAAGTCGGCGGACACCCTGGTCACCGCGGTCATGCAGGGTCTGCTGCCCCGCAAGGGCGACATGGCGCTCGACCTGTACTGCGGCGCCGGCCTGTTCGCGGGCGCCCTCGCCGACCGGGTCGGCGACGCGGGCGCGGTCCTCGGCATCGAGTCCGGCAAGCGCGCGGTCGAGGACGCCCGGCACAACCTCGCCGACTTCCCCCGGGTCCGCATCGAACAGGGCAAGGTCGACTCCCTCCTGCCCCGCACCGGCATCACCGAGGTCGACATCGTCGTCCTGGATCCGCCGCGGGCAGGCGCCGGTCGCAAGACGGTGGAGCACCTGTCGTCCCTGGGCGCGCGGAGGATCGCCTACGTCGCCTGCGACCCGGCCGCCCTGGCCCGCGACCTGGCGTACTTCCGCGACGGGGGATACCGGGTGCGGACGCTGCGGGCGTTCGACCTGTTCCCGATGACGCATCACGTGGAGTGCGTGGCTATTCTTGAGCCGATCGCAAAGGGTGTCTGACCTGCGGTTTTGTTGTCCGGGTGGCTTGCTCGACCTGTTTCCCTCCGTGCAACGGTTCAAGCGGACGGATCGATCTTTGAGGGCTTTCTGACCTGCGAATTCGTCAGCGAGGCGCTTGCAACGGCGACGTCTTTAAGTGGCTCTTGTGGAGACTCTTGACGCTCGGATGACGCTCGAAACGGAAGTCTCTACTGCGCCTCCGCGGTAGGGATGCGAGCGGTCGCCCAGTCCCACGCTTCGCGGAGCCGATAGCGCGGCCCGACCGCGCATTTGATACCAGCCTGGTATCATCCCTGTATGGCAATGACACTTCGACTCCCCGACGACCTTGACGCGAAGCTCACCGAGCGGGCTCGTCGGGAGGGTCGCAGCAAGCAGGAACTTGCCATTGAGGCCATCCGTGACGCGCAGAACCGGGCCGAGCTGAAGGTCGAGGACGTCTTGGCTGAGCTCATGGACAGCGATGCGGAGATCCTGGACTACTTGAAGTGACCGAAGTGCGCTACATCCAGATCGACGAGATCCTGGCCATCGCCCGCACGGTTAACGGTACCGAGCACAGCGTGCGTGATATGGGCCTTCTGGTGTCGGCAATCGAACGACCCCGGACGAACGTGTTCGGAGCCGAGTTGTATCCCACGCTGCACGAGAAGGCAGCGGCACTGTTGCACTCCGTCGCCCGCAATCACGCGCTGATCGACGGCAACAAGCGCACCGCCTGGCTCGCCATGCGCGTCTTCCTGCGGCTCAACGGCGTCAGCGCCAGTACAGCACCGCCGCACGTCTCCACTGCCGGCCCGTTCGTCGAGGACGTCGCGCAGGACAACATCGATGTACCGGTCATCGCCAAGCGCCTGGCGGCCTGGTTCCCTATTTCCTGAGGTTCGATGACGTGAGGGCAGGGCACGCGCGTGCCCTGCCCTCACGCGCGGTCCGGCCCTGCTCAGGTCAAACCTGAATGGGACGCTGTGTACCGGAAGGTGTGGCTCCCTTTAGGCGCGGGATACCGGACAGCAGCCGCAGGCTTTCCGCTCGAGTTCTTGGCTCGGGTCACCGGGTGACACTGGGTGCCTTATCCCGGCGTCACGTACCCTGCGCCGATGCGATCGAGGCCCCTGCGTCAACGCGGCGACGGGGGACACCTGAGTCGACGCCCACCTCTTGCCGGTCCTCGCCCCGTCGCCCGACGCGATGTCGACGACCTCGCTGGATGGATTCCGGGGTGTCGCGACCATCGGGCGCGCGTAGCTATGCGGCGCGGCTGCCCCGAGGCGGCCGACTCGCCTTGCCCACGACACCCGTATCGTCCGCGCCGGGGCAGGAACGAGTTGACAGAGCACAGGAGTGCGCGGTGCCCTCCCCGCACTGGCACTACTGGCGATCGATGTGATCCACGTGGAAGGTCAGCCCGGCAACGGTGCCCGACTGGATGACAGGACCGTGCTGGACTCCCCCGCTGATGTGGTTGTCCACCGTGCGCCAGCTGTCTGTCGCGGACGCCGAGAGTTGCAGTAACGAGGTCAGCAGAGCGCGCAGGGCTTCGTCGCTGTCGTCGCCGGCTTCCGCGAGTCGGCGCAGACGGTCACCGTATCGTCGGCTGATCTCGCGGGCGGTCCGTTCTCGTTCCGTGGCGTCGGCGGTGAGGAGCCGGGTCCTCACGTCCTGCAGGTCGTCGAACGTGTCGGGGGCCGCGCCTGCGCGGGTCAGGTACCGCCCGACGAGTTCCCGGGCGTGTGTCCAGGAGTCGGTGACCATGAGGGAGACCAGTGTGGTGGCGCCCGACGCCGCGAGTACGGCCAGTTCGCTGTCCATGTGTCTTCTCCTAGGCGAGGGGGAAGCCGGAGGCGGGTGCCTCGTCGTCGTCCGGAGCGAGGGACGCCGGCGGATCGAAGCGGTGCTGGATCTCCTCGGCGGTCTCGTGGCGGTTCTGCTCCTTGACGAGGCCGGCGATCTGTGCGGCGAGCATCGGGCGGCGTACATCCCCGTCGGTGAAACCGATGCTGTCGAGGAAGTCGGAGAGATGCATCGTGGCCGTCTCCCGCCCTTGTGGCGCTGAGGGAGGCCCCTCCGCGGGAAAGTCCGGCGTCGTCGGCTCGCCGGCCTGCTGAGAGATCAGATCCTGAAGCCGTTCGGGAACGTCGGTGTCATTGGCCGCCGAGGTGAGCTGAGCGAGCAGGGCCAGGTCGTTCACCGTACGTCCCACATGCTCGTCATTCCTGGCGAGCCACCAGACCACGGCGCTGCCGGTGTCCTTGAGGACGTCCTCGCCCAAGTACCGGCGCCTGCTCTGCTCGTACTTGCGCTGGTGCGCCCAGACCTCCTCGTCCTTGCGCACGCCGGCGAGTTTGTCGAGGCGCTCCTGGTCCTGCTGCACCAGGACGAGCTGGATGTTCTCCGCCATCGCCTGGAGATGCCCGGTGGGCTCAGGCAGCATCCGGCTGAGGGCGCCGGACAGTTCCTGCTCGACGAGTGAGGCCCGGACCGGTTCTCGTTGCTCGGTGATGGTGCGAGCCCGCTTCAGGACCGCGTCGACGGCGAGGCCCGCCGGGTTGAGGACGGGGGCGCTCGCGGGAGCGTCGACGAGGTACCAGCGCACCGTCGCGGAAAAGACGAAGTCGTAGTCGGCCCACTTGCTGGGCAGTACGACCTGGCCGACGCGGTGTTCCGTGCGTTCCACGGGGGCGGCCGTGAGCTGCTCCTCGAAAGCCACCGGTACCGTGCCGCGGCGCATCGCGGCGATCCGGAAGACGGCTGCCGGGACGACGAGCAGCAGCACTGCCAGCAGCGACCATGCCCATGCGGGCCACCGCTGCATCAGACCGATGATGCTCAGCAGAAGACCGCTCAGAACGGTGAGGAAGACGGTCGTGGTTTTCCGTGCGGTGGTCATGATCGAGTCCCCCTGGGTGAGGGCGTCGGCGGTGTGGCCGGAGCGACGCCTTGAGCCGCGCTGATCTTGTGGAGCAGCAGATCGGTGGTCTCCGCGGACCGCGCCGCATCTCCCGGACTGGTGCGCTCGGCGTCGCGGGCGCACGCGTACAGCAGAGCGAAGACCTCGCCCCGCTTCTCCGTGCACCGCTGTGCCGCGCTGACGAGGAGGTCCAGCAGGAGCCCGCCGTGCGGCCCGGTGTCGGCGGCCGCCCAGTGGAGCCAGCGTCGTGCTTCTGCCCGCCACTGCGGAGGCGGCAGCTCGGTCAGTACTGCGTGCCAACAGGTTGTCAGGCAGCGCTGCGCGCTCTGTTCGTCGACGAGCGTGTGCGAGGTGCCGGTGCGCTGCGTCAACAGTTCGGGATCGCTGACCTGGAGGAAGATCCCGAGATTGGCGGGTGAGCAGTCGGAATGGGCGAGACGGTCGAGCAGCACGCGGTGCAGTCGGCGGCTGCGCGCCACCAGATCGCACAGCGCCTGCCGGGCACGCGTCGTGCCGCGCTCACGCCGGGCCAGGTGGTAGAGCCTGACCAGGGCTTGATCGGGATGACTGGTCGCGAGGACGTCGGCGCAGACGCGGACCAGCACCTGCGCGAACTCCCCCTTGAGATGCCGTTTGGCGCACCACTGGTAGATCTGCTCGCGGAAGTCCCTTGCGTGCACCGGGTCCGCCAGCCCGCGGGTGAGCGCATGAACGGCCGCTTCCAGGCGAGGGCGGCTCGTCCCACCGGTGCTCCAGCCTTCGATGAGGGCGCCCAGTCCGTCCGCACGTCCGGTCCGCAGATATTCACCGGCCACTCGTTCCACCAGGCCGTCGCGTACGACGGGGACGACGTGCGGGTCCTTCAGCTCCACCACGCTCGCGGCCCAGGTGCCGAGGTGAGGGCGGAGATCAGGCATGTGGTCCCAGAAATGGGCACGAACGGCGGAGTCGAAGTCCAGCTTCTCGAACCGGACCTGTCCGTTGGGGGTGGCAGTGGCCGAGATCTCGAGGAGCCGCTCGGCGAGGTCCCGGTGCTGCAGCGGCGAGTCGCCCTCCGACGGAGGTCCGAGGGCGCTCAACAGTTGCTCGGCCGCGCGGTAGACGACATCGGCATGCGCTCCGTGCAGCATGGACACCGCGATCAGCAGGGCTCGTTGCGGCGCCTCCCGCAGCTTGGTGACGAGCGCGGCGGCTTCCCGTCGGCCGTCGTTTCGCGCCCGCCAGGCCGCCTCGCACCACTGACCGAATCCGTCCCCGGGCTGACCGGCCTCACGTGCTCGGCGCACCAGGTCGGCGAATTCCGCGATCTCCCGCATCGGCCTGTTCGTCGTCAGGAACCCGGTGACGGTGCCGTCCGGCCGGAGATATTGCTCAGGCGGCACCCCGTGCAGGCGCAGATGCCGCCGGAGAACGCTGATCCCGGGTGGCCGTTCGAGCACCACACGGCAGTACTGCAGGTCCGGGTCGAGAATGCCGCGGAGCGGCATGACCACGACCAGGTGTGCCCGCTGCTCGTGCACGGCCTTGCGCAGCGCCGTGAGGTCGGCCTGGGCCGCGGCCCAGCGGCGGTCGTCCGCGGCGGACAGGTCCAGCAACAACTGATCACCGGTGCCGACCAGAGCGGGGTCCTGGAGGGACAGCTCGCCCTCCTCACCGGGCAGGAGTTCGTGGAAGACACCACTGTCCCGGTGATGTTCGTGCAGCAGTACGCGGGCCGCAGCCGACCGGCCGATGCCCGGGACACCGTCCAGGATGACGGTGCCGGTGTCGGCGAGTACGGCACGAGCCTCACCCATACGCGCCGGAGCGACCAGTACGTAGCGCAGTCGGCGGAGTTGGTCCTCGGCGATGCGGCGGAACGCCGGCTTGTCCGAGTCCTGCAGTTGCGTTCCGATGTAGACATCGCCAGGGCCAGTGACCGTGACGCCCGAGTCCCGGACCCAGGTACTGGTGTGCTGGCTCACCGGTCCTTGTCCTCGTGACCGTCCCGTTCACCGAACCGATGCTGGACGGCGCCGTGGTGGTCACCCTCGGAGTACGTCATCCCGTCACCGCCCGAGACATGACGTGAATGCGAGTAGATGCTGCCGTTCCCGGTGTGAACAGGACCGTGGGCGCCCTTGACGACCGTGCCGACGTCACCGGTGAAGTCACGGCTCTGTACGGCTGTACCGTTCACGGTCCCGATGGAATTGGTCACGCTGCCCGGCGCGGGTGTCCCCGTCTCGGTCCCGGACCGGTCTTCAAGGCCGGGAACCAGATCGGCCATCAGGTCACCGATGCGCGCGACACACACCTCGGTGTCACCGGAGTCGAACGCGATGGACTGGAGATCGGCTAGCCGCTGCAGCGCGGGCGGCAGATCAGCCTTGCTCAGCCGACTGGTTTTGCGTCCGTCCAGAACGGGGACCACCGGGACCTCACAGATGAAAGCCTCCTCGATCTCCTTGCGCACCCAGTCCCCGGGGTCCTCCAGCCGGGTACGGAAGTTCGTCCAGTCCGGTCCGATGACGGCCAGGAGTACGGAGCTGCGCCGTACCGCGGCCAGTAGCCGTTCGGGCCAGCTTTCACCGGGGACGATGGATTGTGACGCGTGGAACGCGTGTCCCGGACCGAAGCGGTGCGACAGTCCTTGACGCAGTAGGGCCGCGGTCTTCTCTCCGTCTCCGGTGCGGTAGTTGATGAAAATCTCGCTCATGACGGTGACTCCTCAAGAGGGGTGGTCGGGCGTGACAAGGTGCCGAGCCGCGGTGCCAGCCGACGTACCGGTGGATGGTCCGGGTAGCGGCCCAACACCCGGACGAGCCGTCGGAGATCGGTCGTGACGGTCGCTGAGCGCACCGCCGTCACGCCGTCGAGCAGTGGCTCCGTCAGCGCGCAGGCGTGGTCGATCTCGCCGGCGGAGGCATAAGCGAGCGCGCGGCGTACGCCGTACCGGACCTGCGTACGCACCGCGTCGGGGCCGACCAGAGTGAGCTGCCGATCCAGTTCCTCGCCCGCCTCGCGCGGTCGCCCGAGATCGACGAGGCACCAGCCGGTGATCATGCCGACCGAATCGGGAAGATGCATGGAGCCGATCACCGGGCCGTCAGCGCCTTCGGCAATGTCGTTCCGGCGGGCGAGCAGGGTATGAGCCCGGTCCAGGGCACGTAGACAGGCGCCGACATCACCGGCGAGGGCATGACCCTGCGCTTCGCGCTGCGCGGCGAGACCGCGGATCCGTGGCGGCAGCACGCCGCTCTGCGCCCGGCGGGCCAGCGCGATCGTCTGCTCGGCGTCCTCCCGGTACAGCGTGACCAACGCCCTGCGGACCAGCGCATAACCGGCCAGCGCCTGATCGCCGCCGGCGGCGGCCAGATCGACCGCACGCTGTGTCCACCACAGCGCCGCACGCTCGTTCCCGGTCTCCTGCACCAGCCAGCCCACGTACTCGGCGTACCGGGAACCGAGCGCCAGCAGGCGGCGCCTGGTGCCGCTGTCGCTCTGCGCCGACAGCTCCCGCAGCGTGTGTGTCTGCGCGATCAGAACGGGCAGGAGCAGGCCGGGTTCCACGGTCTGACCGAGTCTGCGGTAGTGCGTGAACAGGGAGCGTGAGGCTTCCAACATGCCGGCGCCGGCGACCGGGGAAACCGGACCCGATCCGTCCGACCTCCAGGTCATCAACGAGGCGACACCGGCGTTCATCACCTCACGCCGGCCCACGGGCCCGAACGAGTTAGGGCCGTCCGGTGACAACTGCATCATCCAGTTCTCCTCCTCGACCCGGCCTGGCGCCGACACGGCAGGTGAGTCGACAGCGGTAGGGGTGCCCAGGGCGATCAGTGCCCCGTCGGCACCGAATGCGGCGTCGCACAGCCGCGCGAGATCACGGCTGGGAGCCTTGATGCCCCGCTCGACCTTGCTGAGCTGCGCCTTGCTGTAGTGCACGAGACCGGACAGGTCCGTAAGGCTCAGTCCGGCCTCCAGACGCCGCTTCCTCAGTTCCTCGCCGAACGGGGTGGACGAATGTGGCATGGGAACCTCCCAAACCCGGTCATCCGGGTCGAGGCGGTGCTGCACGAAAGAGTGCGGCACCAACTCCCGGACGGACAAGGCGATCGAAGCTGTTTCCCGTTTCCTTCTCCGACGCCGGGGCGCGGCAAGCCTCGTCAGCAACCTTCGATCACACTGCCTATTTGACGTTGGGTCTCTCGTACGCACTGGGCGCACCGAAGCGACTTCATCGGCGTGATACTCCGTGCCGGTGGAGGTGCTGCGTACTACGGGGAGGCATGACGTGCCAGAGTTTCGGTGCAGAACCGACGTAGAGTCGTGACGCTCATTTGACGCTCCGTATGCCCGACGGTCCTCGACTGAGCTGGGGGAATTCGCTCTGACCTGCTGTTTTGACGTTTGTGTCCAGGCCGACAGCTTTCCGATGACGCACCACGTGGAGTGCGTGGCGATTCTGGAGCCGGTGAAGAAGGCTGCCTGACCTGCGGTATCGCGGTGACTTGGATAGATCCGACGTGTTTCCGTCCTCACCACAGGTCGATCCGCGTATACGGCCCTGACCTGCGTGTTCCTTTGGTCGGGGCCGTTGCGGCACCCGATCGCACCGTCTTCTCGGAAATCTTGACGCTCGGACCCTCGGCGGATCATGGGGTGAGTGGCGGTGGCCGGCCGAGGCAGGACCGGTTATGCCGAGGGGGGTGAGTCGCGCCTGCGGATGCCTGCCCATTGGCCACGGACAGTGACAGACTCCGGCTGTGGCGTTCGGTCGGTTGATCGGACGTTCCTCTTGAGAAGTCCGGCTGCCTGGAACTGGTACAAGTAGACTTGTGCATGCTGCGACGTAGTTGACCTGTCCCGATGTGGGGTTTCCCTGATGAACAAGAACCTGCCGCCCAAGCCTGAAGATGTGGTCGACCGGGACCGGGAGTGGGGCCTGCTGGCCGAGTTCGTCACCGATCCGGATCCGGCGATGCGCCTGGGCATCGTGTCGGGGCGCAGGCGGCACGGGAAGTCGTATCTCCTGCAGGCGATGTGCGAGCGGGTCGGTGGCCTCTATGTCACCGCGGTGCGGGAGGAGGGCCGGCTGCCGGCGATCCGGCGGTTCGGTGACGCTGTCGCGGCCCATGCCGGGCTGCAGCCCGGCACGCTTCGGCTGTCCGACTGGCGTGAGGTCCTGAATAACGCCCTTGATGTAACCGTCCGTTCGGGTACGCCACTCCTGGTGATCGACGAACTGCCGTATTTGCTCCAGCATTCGCCGGAGATTCCCGGACTGCTCCAGCAGCTCTACGACGAGCGTCAGCGCGGCACCGGCACCGGCACCCGCCCCGGCCCCCGGTTGATCCTGTGCGGCTCCGCCATGAGCGTCATGCATGAACTGCTCTCGGGTACCAAGCCGTTGCGGGGCCGCGCTGTGATTGACCTGCGGCTGGGAGCGTTCGACTACCGAGCCGCACGCGACTTCTGGCAGATCGAGGACCCTCTGACCGCCCTGCAGGTCCACGCCGTCCTCGGTGGAGCCCCCGGCTACCGGCCGGTGGCCGCCCGCCCGCACCCGAACGACGGCTTCGCCGCCTGGCTGACCCGCACGCTCCTGGATCCCGGCCGTGCCGTCTACTCGCGTACCGAGACGGAGTACCTGCTGCGGGAGGATCCGCGTATCACCCATCACACCCTTTACTACGACATCCTCACCGCGATCGCGCAGGGCGCCACCACCCCTACCAAGATCGGTGCGGCCCTGGAGCGGCAGCGCAACGCTGTCACCCATCCGCTCGACGTACTGGAGTCCACCGGCTACATCCAGCGGGAGCAGGACATCCTCCGCCCCCGTCACCCGGTGATCACCCTGGCCGACCCCGTGATCCGCTTCAACCAGCTGATCGCCCTGCCGCAAGTAGCCACGGTGGAGCAGGGCTTCGCGGAGCAGGCATGGCAGGCCGCCGCACCGACGTTCAACTCCAAGATCCTCGGCCCGCATTTCGAGGATCTCGCCCGCACCTTCACCCGCCGCTACGCCTCCCCGCTCCTCCCCGGGGGCCTGCCGGGCCCGGTCGGCACCACCGAGGTCGCCGACCCGGCGGCCCGTACCAAGCACGAGCTGGACGTCATCGCCCTAGCCCTGGGGGAGCGTCCGCAGGCGCCGCGCGCTCGGGTCGCCCTGATCGGTGAGGCCAAGGCCACTGCCGCTCGCCGCGGTACCGGTGACCTCCAACGCCTCGAGCGCATCCGGGACTTGCTCGCCGGCCAGGGCTACGACACCACAGGCACCACGCTGGCCCTGTTCTCTCTGCACGGCTTCTATCCGGACCTGATCGAATTGGCGGCCAGACGTGATGATCTCCTCCTGGTCGACCTTCCGGGTCTCTACGGGGTCGGTTGACCTCAACAGGAATTTTGCCCGTCAAGTCAATGAACGGCGTAGAGGGGAAGAGATCGGACCCTGACACTGCCTCCGACCAAACCCGTGACGGGTAGCACGGGAACGCGCATGAGGGGGCCATGAGCCGTGTTGTCGTGGTGCACGGGGTGGGACGTCAACTTGATACCGCTGAGACCATGTGGGCGGAAATCGCGCCGGCGTTACGCGGCGGAGTCGGACTTGCCCTACGCCGAGATCCCACCCTCGGGCGGCTGTCGGAGGACGACATTGCCTGCGCCGGACATGGGGACCTCTACAGGCAGACCGGCACGCGCGGTGAGCCGTACTACCGGGGCCGAGTTGCTGGAGACCTGGTGGCGGGAGGCCGCTCGGCTGGACCCCGGCATCCCCGGCCCGGACACCACAAGGTCGGACGGTACGGACGTCGGTCCCCCTGCCAGTGCCGCCCCCGGCCGTCCTGCCGGCCGCCCTCTGTCTGCGGACCGGGTTCGCCGCGCCCTGAACGCTCTCACTCGCACTCGATTCTTCGGTGCCGTCTCCGACCGGCTACTGATCTCGAATCTCAAGCAGGTACGTCGCTACTTCACGGAGCCCAAGCTGCGCGAAGCCATACGGTCTCGGACTGCGGAGCTGATCACGGCCTGCCAGCCCCCAGCCCACGGCACGAAAGCGGTCCACCGACTCCGTCGGCGGACCGTCACGAAACTTCGAGGCCAAGGGTGATTTCGCCCACAATCGACGGTAACCGGTGTGCGGCAGTGCGAAACCCCGTTTCGGAGAACGCGAACGCCTCACTCCTGCTGTGAGGCGGGCGGGGAGTATGAGTTCACCTTCGGCCTCTTCTTCGCGCTGCGGCTGCGGGCGCGTACGGCCCGGTCGCGGGGTGTCTCGTCGCTTGTTTCGAATCCCAGCATCACGTTGTACCCCTCGCGGGCACGTTGCAGCCCGAAGTCCCTCAACTGCTCGACGCTGGTCCCCACAGTTCCGACTCGGCCGAGCTTCACCAGCTCCGCGAACTCTGATCCGACGAGGTAGCCGACAGCCCGTTCGTAGCTGAAGATGCGTCCATCCTTGGGGCCAAGCGTGCAGTCGTCTTCCAGGAGGACTCGGGCGTAGGAGAGGGGGATGTACATGCCGTGGGCCAGCTCGGTGCCGGAAGCTGCCCCGTTCCGCCAGTACGCGAACTTCAAGAAGCAAGCGTCCGTGGAGAGGCGCCACTCATGGGAGCGGGCGGGTTTTGAACTGAGCTGTGAAACCTGTTCCAAGCGGGTCATCTGGTCCAGGAGTTGCTTGTTCACCCGGTATTCCTTACGCCGGGGCTCCAAGCGCTTGTACTGGACGAGGACGAAACTGTGCGTGGGGTGGTGGTAGTAGATCATGTCTGTGCCCAGTCGGCTCTCTACCGGAGTGGCATTGACGTTGACGACCTCGAGACGGCGTCCTGCGGAGTCCTCCAGCACGTGGATGTCGCATCGAACGTCATTGCGTTGCCGCCAGTCATCGAAGAGAGGCACTTCGCCGCCCAGGCCGACCCGTGCGTCGTGGTCGATCAGGCTGTTCTCCACCGGGTCCGGAATGAGTCCCGCCAGGTATGGCTCTTCCCGGGACGAGGGGCGCCCCCAGGCCGACAACGCGGAGTGCGGGAAATCGGTCACGCGAGTAAGGGTCTGAGCCGCGTCTCTCTCCTCCTGCCACGCACGGTCCGCTGCGTCCTCGACGTTGAAGTGGAGCGGGTTGAGCTGGGCGAGCAACCAGTTGATGTACCGGGACAACTCGGGGTGGCGACTTACGAGTGCTTCCTGCAGAGCCCGCCAGGTCTCCGTGCCACAGTGGCCCGCGCTTCCGGAGAGAGCTCGCTCCACGTGACCTCGGTGTGTCGAGGGCAAGGACGCGAGGATTCCGTCGGGCCCGTCCAGAGGAACCGGTTTTGGACATCTGCGCATGGGCTCGATGGTGATGCTTCTGTCGACCGGACCCACGGTGTTGATGCGCTGGACCGACCCCATCCAGGTGATGAAGCGGCCGTGTTCGGCGAGCGCGTCGCGGCCGGAGTTCGCGGAACGTGCCGGATTGTCGCGGACCAAGAACACCAACCGCGTACCGGTGTCCGACGTGTCGAGCCCAGTGGGCAGCCCTTTGGTGAAGTGTTCCGAGACTAGCCAGTCGTCTTCGTTGCTGGCCATCTGTTCCGGGGTGAGGGTCACTATGTAGGTCACGAGCGGACCCTACCGATGCGGTCGATACTCAGGCGTACGGAACACCCGGCACTGCTGAGTAACGGAGTTGAAGGGGACGCTGCGTTCTCACTGTGCTCCGTCCTTCCTCCGCGCCCCCGGCACCATCCTCAACGAGCCGCCCAGAGCCCGATGGCTCGCTGGCCACTTCGGCGGGAATCTCATCCGGACCCAGAGCATCGTCGATCGGGCGCTCGCCAAGGCAAGCAACGCGGTCGAGCGCACCTTGGCATGGCTGGTCATGACGCTCGTTCGACGCTCTGGGCGGCGGCACGCGGGGCCACGAGCCCAGAAATGGGGCCTGACCTGGCCTTTTCCGGGACTCACTCAGGCCGACATCTTCCCGATGACCTCGCACGTGGAGTGCGTGGCGATTCTTGAAAAGGCCGCAAAGGACGTCTGACCTGCGGTTGCGCGGCCCAGGTGGGTCGCTCGACCTGTTTTCCTCCGTACAGCGGGTCGGGCGCACTCACTGCTTGTTCAAACTCGCCTGACCTGCGGTTACAGGGTGTGGCGGGGTTCGTGCGAATGATGTCGGCGACGTGCATTCATCATTGTTGACGCTCGAATGACGCTCGATTCGTGAGACTGAAGCAGGGCCGCGTTGCTCGGCCGGCGATGGGCGAGTGGGGCCGGCAGGTTGCCCTCGTTCGCGACGCGTCGGCGTGACTGTCGCCCACGAGGGACAGCCGACAGCCGGCTTACGCAAAGGGCGCAAGCCGGTGATCGGTCATGACGTCGTCCGGCCCCATCGGTGACGACGGAGCGCTTGCCGGAGGAGTCTCATAGCCGCTCCCGGGCCGTCCGGTCGCGGACACCCAGGACGTCACCCGCACGGACTCGGTGCGATTCGGTGCGCGGCACGTCCCGGGTGCTCCGATCCGCTTCAGCCGCCGATGGGCGTGACCCCTGAGGGAGCCGGGACCAGTCGGTACCCGCCGTCCTCGCGTAGCACGTGTCCGGCGGTCGGCGGCGGGAAGTGGCTCCCAAGCAGGAGAGTTGACGTACCGGCCAGTGAGCCGAGCACCTGGTTCCGGGTTCTGGCCGCGAGTTCGGGAGCGACGTCCACACAGCTGCAGAGCTGCGGATGCGCCATCTGGACCGGGTGGTGGATGCTGTCGCCGGTGACCAATGCGGTCTCACCACGGCTGCTCAGTTCCACCGCTACCTGCCCCGGTGTGTGGCCGGGGGTGGGCAGCAGACGGATGCCCGGCGCGACGTCCGTGCCCTCGTCCGCGACATCGATGAGGTCGAACAGACCTGCTTCCCGGACGGGATGGACCGAGTCCCGGAACATCTGCCGACGCGCCTCCTCCATGTCGACACCCGCCCAGTAGTCCCACTCGGTGCGTGAGGTGAGATAGCGCGCGTTCGGGAAGGTGGGCACCCAGGCGTCGCCCTCGGCACGCGTGTTCCACCCCACATGGTCGGCGTGGAGGTGGGTCAGGACCACGACGTCAACGCTCTCCGGCGCGAAGCCCGCCGCCCGTAGCCGTGCTTCGTAGTCGCTGTTCAGGTTGTGCCAGGCGGGGTTGGCGCGCCGCTTCCCGTTTCCGATGCCGGTGTCCACCAGCACCCGCATGCCGTCCACCTCGACGGCGAAGCTGTGACTCGCCAGGCGCAGGACGCCTTGTTCGTCGGCGAATTCGGGGCTCAGCCAGGGAGTCCGGCTCACGAGGTCGGTGGTTGCCCCGGGCAGCAGCCACGGACCGGTCCGGGCGGGCAGGACCACTTCGTCGATGCGTCGTACGGTGTGGTTGCCCACCGTCCAGGAAGAGGCGGGGGGAGTGATGGACTTGGTCGTTTGCGATGAGGTGAACACGGCGACTTTCCTTACCTGTTATGGGTCGCGAGGACGGAGATGTCTGGAGCGGGTGTGTCGGGTGTGTCGGGTGAGGCGGATGTGTAGTTGCTCGTCGCCGGGCAGGAGTGGGCGTCCGGGGACGGTGTCCGGCGCCGACTGCGCAGCGGCGCGGTCAGCGTCGCGACTGCGACGGTCGCCAGTACGGCCACGCAGCCGGCATAGGCCAGTGCTGCCGCACGCAGCCCGAAGCCGGCGGTGAGGGCGCCGGCGCCGATGGCGGGCAGACTCATCGCCAGGTAGCTGAGTACGTAATAGGAGGCGAGCGTGCCGCCCTTCTCCCGGGCCGGGGCCGAGTCGACGACCGCGCGCAGCGCACCCTGGGAGACGGCTCCGAAGCCGAACCCGGCCAGCGCCGCCCCGGCGAAGAGAAGTACGGGGCCGGCAAGATGCAGGGCACCCAGGGTCAGGACGGCCGCCGGAATCACCGCGCAGCTCCCGAGAAGAGCGGAGACGTCGGCACGCATCCTGCGCGTGAAGTACACCGTCGGGGCGGCGACGGCCGTCAGCGTGAAGAAGACCATGCCGCCGGCGTATTCGGGTCCGCCGGGGGAGATGAGCCGTGTGAAGCCCGGTCCCAGGGACGAGTAGAAGCCGCCGAGTGCCCAGACGGCGACGACGCCGGTGCCGTTGAGCAGGAGAGTGTGGGCGGCCGCCGACGGCAGCGCCAGGTGGGGCCGCGTCGAGCGCAGTGCTCCGGGACGGCGGCGGACGGTCTCGGGCGTCGAGACAAGGGCGATGGCCTGCGCGGTGAACACGGCGATCAGGGCCGCGTACACCGTGATCGTCGGAACGGGGGCGAAGCGCACCATGAGGGTGGCTGCCAGGACGCCGGCCGCCATGCCCGTCACCGGCGCGATGCTGTTGGCCAGAGCGGGGCGACCCGGCCGGGCGGGGTCTTCCAGGTCGAGGAGAGCCGCACCTGCTGCGCTGGTCGCCGCGCCGGTCGCGATGCCCTGCAGCACGCGGGCGCCGATCAGGGTGGTCAGGCCGCCGGCCGTCGCGAACAGTGCCATGGAGGCGACCTGGACCGCGAGCGCGCCCAGGAGCACGGGGCGGCGTCCGACATGGTCGGAAAGGGTTCCGGTCGTCAGCAGTGCGATCAGGAGCGCCAGGGCGTAGGCGCTGAAGACCACGGTGATGTCGAGGGCCGACAACTGCCACTGAGCCTGGTAGTGGGGGTACAGCGGGGTCGGCGCGCTGGATGCGGCGAGCAGCGCGATCAGGATCGAGGCGTGCAATGCGAACGGCAGGCGTCCGGATGGGGAGGTGCGGGGAGGCGCGAGGCCCGCGGGGACGCTCTGCATGAGGGTCCTTCCCGTGCTAAAAGCGATTGGTTTGCTTTAAGCCACCGTAGGTCCTACGATCGACTAAAGCAAACGATTCGCTTTTGCGGTGGTCGGAGGTCCTGTACCAGCCCCGGCCCGTCGCGCCGCACAGATCCGGAAGGAAGCCATGACCAGTGAACTCACCCCCCAAGAGGCAGCCCGAGGGGCGCTGCGGGCGGGGCTCCCCCTCGGGGACGGCCGACACGAAGGAGTGGCTATGACGGCCAACTACATCCACTCCGTGATCAGCACGTTGCGCGAGCTCGATTTCGGCGAGACCCCTCCCGCGTCCTCCTACCGAGCCGGACAGGGGAACGCCGATGCAACCGTTTGAGCTGTCGCTGACCGAAGCCTCCCGTGCGGTGCGCGCACGGGAGCTGTCCCCCGTCGAACTCACCGAATCGGTGCTCGCCCGTATTGCCGCCGTCGAAGGACGGCTGGGCGCCTACGTCACCGTCGCCGCCGACGCGGCCCTGGCCGCAGCGGTCCGCGCCGAACGGGAGATCTCCGGAAGCGGACCGCGCGGGCCACTGCACGGGATCCCCATGGCGCTCAAGGATCTGATCGACGCAGAGGGGATACCCACCACGGCGAGCTCGCACGTCCGGGCAGGGCACGTGGCGGAACGCGACAGCCGGGTGGCCGAACGGCTCGGCGCCGCCGGGGCCGTCCTCCTGGGCAAGACGCACACGCACGAATTCGCCTACGGCCTGACCACTCCGCAGACGAACAACGCCTGGGACCACAGCCGGGTTGCGGGCGGCTCGAGCGGCGGCTCGGCGGTAGCTGTCGCCGCAGGCGGGGCGACGTTCGCCATGGGCACGGACACGGGCGGTTCCATCCGGGTCCCCGCGGCCCTGAACGGCGTGGTGGGCCTCAAGCCGACCTATGGCCTGGTCCCACGCACAGGCGTGACCTCGCTGTCCTGGTCCCTGGACCATGTGGGCCCTCTCACCCGCACCGTCCAGGACGTCGCGCTGGTGCTGTCGGCGACCGCCGGCCACGACCCGTGCGACCCGGCGAGCGTGTCCGGCCCCATGCTGGACCGCTTCCCGGGAGGCGACCTGCGAGGACTGAAGGTCGGCGTACCGCGGAATCACTACTTCGACCGGGTCACGCCCGAAGTCGAGGAGTCCGTACGCGGCGCGATCGAGCGACTGGCGGAGCTGGGGGCGGAGCTCGTCGACGTCGAGATCCCGATGGCGCGTTACATCCAGGCCGTTCAGTGGGGGCTGATGGTTCCCGAGGCCACCGCTTACCACGAGCGGTCGCTGCGGGCCACCCCCGACCTGTACGCGGCGGACGTTCGCATCCTGCTGGAGGCCGGTGAACTCACCTCTGCGGGCGACTACCTCCGCGCCCAGCGGGCCCGCACC
The DNA here is from genome assembly GCF_042717095.1 of Streptomyces sp. NPDC058632. Lineage (NCBI taxonomy): Bacteria > Bacillati > Actinomycetota > Actinomycetes > Kitasatosporales > Streptomycetaceae > Streptomyces > Streptomyces sp. NPDC058632. Next base: position 21,466 of record NZ_JBHXQZ010000062.1, read on the forward strand.
ATGATGCGAGACGCCTGGGCTCGCATGTTCGACGGAATCGACGTCCTCGCCGCGCCGACGGTGCCGATGACCGCCGCCGAGGCGGGTCAGGAAACCGTCGAGTGGGCCGATGGCACGACCGAGGCCGTGTCGGACAGCTACGTCCGCCTCTGTGCCCCGGCCAACATCACCGGCGTCCCGGCCCTCACCCTGCCGGTCGGTGACGACCGCGCCGGACTGCCGATCGGTATGCAGCTGATGGCGCGCCCCTTCCGCGACGCGACAGTGCTCCGTGTGGGCCGGGCCTACGAGGAGTCGGTGGCCGGCGCGGGGCGGCTTGCTCCCCTCGCTGTCTGAGGGAAGGCGGACGTTCCAGCCGGCATGCGGTCGCGTCGCTGCAGGGGCGTCCGCCGTGCTCGGGCGCCCGGATACGCAGCCCCGCGGGTCGCCGACGCCGGCCACCGCCTAGAAGCAACAAAATCGCATTAAGGTGGACCGTATGAGTCCCAAGCCCATGGCTCGCCCTGGTGGGCGCAGCGCGCGCGTACAGGAGTCCGTTCACGTGGCGGTACGTGAACTCGTGGGGGAGGTGGGCCGCGACGCGCTCACGGTCCCGATGGTGGCCACTCGGGCGGGCGTGACCCCCTCCACGATCTACCGTCGTTGGGGCGACTTGCAGGAACTCCTGTCCGACGTGGCCGTCGAACGCCTGCGCCCGGAAACGGATCCGGCCGATCTCGGAAGCCTGCGGGCCGATCTCGACGCGTGGGCGGAACAGTTCCTCGACGAGATGGCCTCGCCGCCGGGGCGCGCCTACATCCGGGACGTCCTGCTCGGCGACCCCGACGGAACCAATGCCGGTCAGTGTTCGGCATATGCCGCAGAGCAGATCGACGCCGTGTTGGCCCGTGCGGTGCAGCGGGGGGAGCCGGTACCCGAGACGGAACTGCTGATCGACCGTGTCGTGGCGCCGATCATGTACCGCATCCTCTTCCGCCCTGGCCGACTGGACGCCGCATACGCGCGCGAGCTCGTGACGAACGCCGTGTACGCCCAGCAGATCGAGGTCGGCGCTCGCCCCACCCAGGCCGCCGCGCCGCGGCGCTCGAAGAAACCCGGCAACTGACCACTTCGCTCATCGGGCGTTCTGGCCACTGGGCCGTGGAGGCCAAGCGGCTGGCTGTACTGGCAGGGGTCATGAATTCCCCAGCAATGACCGACCAGGACGTGGCCCTTGGGCGTGACGCCCGTTTGACGCTCCATGCGCACGAAGGGCCCTTCGGCGGAGCGCAAAACGGCCCCTGACCTGGTGCTATGCGAGAACCGTCCTGCCGGGACAGCTTTCCGATGACGCATCACGTGGAGTGCGTGGCGATCCTTGAACCGGCCGCGAAGGGCGCCTGACCTGCGGTTTCGTGCGTGCGCATTATGTGCGGTATGGGCGTTACGGGCGATATCTTGACGCTGAAATGACGCTCGTGACGCTCAAATGACGCTCGTTCTGACGGGGGGCCCAGTAGTTCTCGCCGAAAAAACAACGCTAAGGACTGATCCGCAAGTCAGGCCGTGGGCTCCAGAGGGGCCGTGGCCTTCTGCTCGTCGTGCTCGCGCAGCATGCGCATGACGGTGGCGGGTGAGGGGTGTTGTCCCTTCTTCGCGCCCGAGGTGATGACGAGCTTCTTGGCGATGTCGCGCAGGCTCATCTCCTGGCCGCGCAGGTGGAGGGCCATGGACACCATGGAGTCGTCGGTGACGCCCGCGCCGCCGATGGTCTTGCCGCGCTTACGGGCGGACTCGTGGCCTTCGAGCGTGCGGTCGCGGATGTACTCGCGTTCCATGCCGGACATGGCGGCCAGCACGGTGAAGACGATGCCGGAGGGGTCGTGCGAGCCCTTCAGTTCCCCGGTGAGGAACTCCAGGCCGACGTCGCTGGCTTTCAGCTCCTCGGCGAGCATGGCGAGTTCGATGCCACGGCCGAGCCGCTTGTGTTCGTGGACGACCAGGGTGACGCGCACGCCGGAGGAACGGATCTCCCCGGCGAGCTTGACGATGGCCTCCAACTCGGGGCGCCGGGTGGCGCGGGTGGAGATCTTCTCCGAGAAGATGCGGGCGACCCCGGCTTCGGCGAGGGAGTCCAGCTGTGCGTCCAAGGACTGCCGGGCGGTGGAGGCGCGGGCGTACCCGAGACGGACGTGTCCGACCGGCTCGGCGTCGGCGTCCGCGGGCCGGGGCAGCTTGGTCCACACCGAGCCGGGTTTCCGTACGGCGGGGGTCGGGACGCTAAGCACCTTGACGAGTTGGGGCGCGAGCCGGAAGCGGGCCGTGTGGTACTGGATGGCCACCTTGCCCTTCCCGGTCCGGCACGGCGAGCCCGCCGGCACGGCACAGGTGGACATCGGGCAGGAGTGCGATTCCACGCGCTTGAAGTCGTCGCTCACGAGTGCCGACTGTTTCATGTGACGGTTCATTCCGTCGAGCCGTTTGCAACAACTCATGAAACATGATCACCGCAGGTGGACCTCCGGGCGGCGGGATGTTTCACGGGCGGTCACCTATGAAACACCGTTCCGGGTCCCGGGCGGCTGCCCCTGCCCGTGACAGCCCGCCGGACGCGCGTCCGGCGAAGCCGACAACCCTCCACCACCGGCAGGGGAACGAGATCATTCCTTGGCGTTAATCCTGGAGCATCACCGGGATCCCTGAGCCTCGCCCCGATGAACGCGACGCGACCGCATCCGCGCCGCCATGGACAGGATCCTGGCCGGCACCCCTGAACATTCCGGCGGCGCCTTGACCATCGTGGCTCTCACCCAGGAAGCCCAGGTGCCCCGCAACGCACTCACTCAGCGCCACCTGGACCTGAAGAACGACTTCCACGACAAGGTCCGCGCCTGCGGCGCCATGCCGGACAGCGAGAAACGACTGCGCCGCCAAGTGACCAAGCTCAAGGAACTGCGGGCCGCAGACGCCAAAGAGCTCACGGCACTGCGATCCGACGTCGAAGCCCTGGTCGGCGCCCTGCACCAGGCACAGTTGGAGAACCGGCAGTTCCGTCAGCGACTCGCCGCCCCGAACCCCAAAGTGCGCTCGCTCCCCACCCAACCCTGGCCGCAAGTTCCCCAGGGGATCTCTTGAACTAGCGGCACGAGCAGCCGGGGAAGCGGCGCGCACGTTAGGCCGTAGGTACTTCAGCGCTCGGCCTGTACGCGACTGGGGACGTACTCTCACCCTTCCTCAAGGAGAGGGGCGTCCTGCCGCTGGATATCCGCAGACCGCTGCTTGCCCTTTGGGGTCCTCCGCCTGAGCCACGTCGCTGCGGTCAGCAGGAACGTGGTGCCGGTGGCGATGAGGATAACGGTGTCGGGAGTGGTGACGGTGAGGAGGAGGCCAGTGGCGGCAGCGCTGAGGCCGTAGCCGATGCCGCTGCCGGCGTACAGGACGGAGTAGCCGACGGGGTGAAGGTCGGCGGGCAGTTGTTCGCGGAGGGTGAGGTTACGGGTGATCAGTACGGCTGCCTGCAGGAGACCGGTGAGAGCGAGGAGAGCGGCGATCACGGTCCAGGTGGAGGCGAGTGCGGTGGCGGCGACGCCCGCGATCATGATGACGAGCAGAAGGGTGCTCTGACGTTGCACGCTGCCGGGCCAGGTTCGCGCGCCGTACACGAGGCCGCCGAGGATGCTCGCGAGGGCGAAGCCGGTGAGGATCGGGCCGCTGTAGGTGACGGGCAGCTCCCGGTGCTGGAGCAGGGCGGGCAGGGTCAGTTCGATGCTGGCCAATAGGTACATGGCGGCGATGCTGGTCAGGTAGACGGGCCAGGCCGTCAGGGCTTGTTTGAGCGGGGCGCGCTGTCCGTCGTCCGTGGCGCCGGTCTTGTCGGGCAGCAGCCACAGCGCGGCGGTGGCGGCGCACGTGGTGAGCGCGGCGAGGAGGAACGGCGTCTGCGGGGCGGACTGGAGCGCGAGTAAGGACACCAGGGCCGGTGAGGCGGCCCAGGCAGCCATGTTGAGCGTGGATTCCAGGCTGAGGGCGGCGTGGAGGCGCTTTTTGGGTGCGAGGTCCTCGGCCATGGTGCGCAGTGCGCCGGGTGCGGCGGCTGCGGCGGCGCCGGCGATCGCGGCGAGGATCACGGCGAGCACGGTGCCGGGGGTGGGCAGGAAAGCGAGCAGGGCGAAGGCGACGGCGGACAGTCCGAGTCCAGCGGTGATTTCCCAGCGGTAGGGGCGCGTGCGCAGGCGCATGCTGAGAAGCGGGGCCCCTATCGCTTCCGCGATGGCGTACGCGGCGGCCATGGCGGCGCCGCCGCTGTAACCGGCGTCCGTACCGCGCCCGTAGAAGAGGAAGGCGAGTGGCGCCATCGCCACCGGCAGGCGGCTGGCCGTGACGACCGCGGCCCAGATCGAGACGTGCTTGGTGAACAGGCCGCGGTACGCCACGCGTAGTGATCCTTAACTGTCGTGCTGGGCCAGGAGGCCGGTCAGTTGGTCTTCGAGGTCGCTGGCTTCTTCGTGGTTGTGCGCCAGGACGACGTACTCGAGGTTGCCGGTGGCGGCGGTGTCATCGGAGGCGATGACGATGCCATGACCGTGCCGGGAATCCCAAGCGAGCCCGTGTTCTCGCATGGCGCGCAGAAGATGGGCGAGCGCGGGTGCCCGGACGTTGAACCTGCTGATCAGGACATGGCTGTCCGTCCAGTGCGGGCCGACAAGAGTCTCGGCGATGTGATGCAGGTGGGTACTGCCGCCCAGACGCGCGTTTACCTCGTTGAACCATACGTTGCCGGCCTGGTCGATCACGGCGTCGATACTGGCCAGACCGCGATAACCGAGGCTCTGCATGAAGCGGGCCATCCGCAGGGCCTCGCTGGTGAAGTGCTCCCACGCCGGTCCGGGCACGCTCCTGGGCGGCAGTGCGAGTCCGGCCAGGACCGGAGGATGCTGGTCGGTACGAAGCTGTCCTCCGTTGAGTATGACGGCTTCGCCGTGTTCGGGGCAGTCCACCTCGACGTACACGGACGTGCAGCCTGGGTGGAACACCTCCAGGACGATCTCTCCCTGTGGGGCGTGGGTGGTGGTCAACCCGGCTTCCTTGAGCACCTGTTCGTGATCAGTCGGATCGCCGAGGACGATCGTGTGCTGGGCTCCGGTGCCTTCCAGGTCCGGGTCGGTGGTGATCACGGTGTTGCCGTGGCCGCCGACGGCGCGGTCGCGTTTGAGGATGACAGCCGGGTGCGCGGCCAGGAGCCGATGCAGCGTGCGCAGCAGATCCTCAGTGGTGCGGCACGGTATGCCGTCGGGGACGGCGAACCCGGCCCCTGCGGCCAGGGCACGGAAGACGACTTTACTGTTGAGCAGTTCCGCACCGCCTTCCGCGACGAACCGTGATCCGGTGACAAGGCCGAGCTCACGCGCGAGCACCTCGGCGCCCCGGTCGTGGATGTACGGACAGAACTCCCAGTCAGGAGTGACCAGTTCCCTCAGACGGCCGAGGATCTCCTTGGAGTGGAGCAAGTCCTGGGTGAGGAGGTCTACATCCGGTGCGATCACGTGGATGCGGTCCGGGGAGATACCCGTGTGCTGGGCTACGTGATGCAGGAAGTCGTCAGGCACTGGCCGTGGCAGGACGAGGGCATCGCCGTCCCGCATCAGCCACACCAGGCGCTTCATGGCGAACAGGATGCCGTCGAAGTCATTCTGCGTGAGCAGGTCCATGCGGTCGACCATGTGCTCGGTGCAGGCGTTGCCGAGCCAGAGGCGAGGCATCAGAACTCGGCCTTTCCGCCGATAGCGTCCAAGTACCACACCTGCAGAAACCCGTTGTCGTCGACGCGGGCATTTTCGGGAAGCTGCCAGCCGGGGACCCAGGACATCCTGTCCTCGTACCGGTAGGCGGTCTGTATCAGCATCCGGTTGTGCTCGTCCCGGCCGATGATCGACCCCTCGTACAGCGGCACCTTGCCGACATCCGTCATCAGCGTGAAGTGCGGGCGTATACGGCCGGACGTCAGCCCCGAGGCTCCCAGCCGGCGGTGCAGTTCGAGGCCCTCCTCGACGGACGTGCGATGGTGGTCCATGCCGCGGATCGGGACGCAGTGGAACAGGTAGTGCGCCTCGATTCCCATGTAGCGCAGCTCGTCGAAGAGCCCGACGAGGGTGTCGAGACTATCGTTGAGCCCGCGCAGCAGGACCGTCTGGTCGTAGATGCGTGCCCCGGCCTCCTGCAGCGCCGTATACGCCTCCCTGACCTCGGGAAACAGCTCGCCTTTGTGGTTGATGTGCGTGGCGATCTCGACCCGGAACGTCGAACGGCGTCGCAGTGCGTGCTGCATACGGGCATCGACCCGGCGCGGGTCCTGGAGCGGCACCCGGGTAGCGATGCGCACGATCTCGACCTGGGGTGCGTGTTCTTCCAGCGCGTCCAGTAGCCATTCGATCCGGTCGACCAGGATCAGCGGGTCACCACCGGTTACGAGTACCTCACGAACATCCTGGTTCTCCGGAGCCGTCCCGCAGTAGCGGGCAATGAGTTCCAGATCCTCACGCGAGAGCGTGGCGGTGTCGTACTGCCCGCGGATGCACCAGCGGCAGTGCGCGGCGCAGATTGTGGTGGGCTCGACCAGCAGGGTCCGCCGGTACAGCTTCTCGACGCCACGCACTTCACGGCCCTCGAAGAGGGTGCTCATCTCCGACTGGTAGTGACGGGCGACCTCGAAGGTCTGCTCGACAGCCTCAGAAGGGTCAACGGCGTACTGGATGTCGAGGAAAGGGAGCGGCTCACCGGCTTCCTCGATCTTCTTGCGTAAGTACGGGGAGATCTTCTCGGCGAAGACGCCGTTCTTGGCTCCGGCCATGACTGTAGGGCCTGTCCTCTCAGGATCACTGAACGGGAAATGGCGCCTCACCGTTGGTCAAGGGCAAGACGTTCAGGCCCACCGAACCGGATTGGGTGGCCGGTTCAGCAGCCTGACGTGCGGCAATCACCCTGCAGTATCAGGTTGATGACAGGACGTTACCGGCGGCCCATCAGAACACATGTCCGGTGCATCGGATATGACGTACCTCATGTTTCGTAGCGTTGAGGAATTGAGTGCAAGCAATCAGTGGCCGAGTGGAGGGCATCCTGACTGCCCAGACCCGGTAAACCGTCCCGCCAGCCACATCAGGCCATTCTGTGACCTGATGTAGAGACCCCACCGACCACACAGCAGATGGCATCCGGGCCACCCCGGAGAGCAGCCCCGGCAGGACATCAATCTTCAACTCGTAGAACTTGACAGAGAAGCCTCCCGCCCCGGGGACGCCCCCCGGCAGGCCTTCATCGCTGCTGGGGCGGTGCCGGGGACGGCTACTACTGCAGCCCGGCTCCGGGGTCGTCCGTGTCCACGGTTCGTAGCGGGCGGTGTCCCCGGTCGTCGAGCTGGGCGAGTTCGTGCTCGTAGTCGACGGTGATGGAGCCGTAGTAGTTGACCACCGAGCTGCGGGCCGGGGAGATGTGCGCCAGCACCTCGGCGTCCACCTCGCGGCCGGCGGTACGGAGTTCATCGACGGCCAGGCCCATGTACTCGGTGTGCCAGCAGACCACGCTGTTGGTCACGACGGTCAGGCACCACGCCTGCTCGTTCTGCTGCTCGGGCTGGCGCCGGGCGACCTTGCCCTCACGCGCGTGGTGAAGCTGGCGGCGCAGGGCGTGCAGGGACTCGCCCTTGTTGAGCTGGCGGGCGATCTTACGGCGGTAGCCCTCGTCCGACAGGTACTTCGCCGCACAGATCGTTCTGCGGATCGCCCCGTACTCCTTCAGGGCAGCGGCCAGCGCGTTCTGCCGGGAGGACGCGGACAGCTTGCCGACGATCAGGGAGGCGGTGGCGTGCCCGTACTTCAGCGAGCCCGCCAGACGGAGCAGGTCGTCCCAGTGGTCGGCGACCAGGTCCAGGTTGGCCTTCTTGGTCAGCAGCGACCCGGCGGTCGGGAAGCGGTCCCCGTAGTCGGCCCTCGCGCCCATCCGGTACAGGGTGATCTTGCCCAGGTCGCGGATGCGGGGCGAGAGCTGCTTGCCGACCAGGTCGAAGAGGCCGAAGTTGACCAGGGTCACGCCGTGCGTATCGGTCGCGTGCTCGCTGATCGGCAGGTCGGTGGCGTTGCCCAGGATCTCGTCCAGCACGTAGTGGGCCTCGCGGTGCGTGGCCACGATGACCTTGGTGCCGAAGGTGGAGTGCTGGTCGGAGACGTGGGTGTAGGTGGAGATGCCCTCCGAGACGAAGTACTTGTTCAGATGCCGGGCGGTGATCGACTTGCCCCGGGTCGGAAACCGCTGCCCGTCGGAGGAGGACAGGGTGCCGGAGCCGAACATGGTCGTCATCGGCAGCCTGTGGTGGTAGTTGACCAGGCAGATGTTCGCCTCGCGCAGCGTCTCCTCGCGGATGTACCACTCCGCGGTCCACGCCAGCACGTCGTAGGGGATGCCGCATGAGGCGGCCATCCCGTGCAGTCCGAGGTTGGTGGAGAGCCCGATCAGGCAGGCGATCAGGTTCCGTTTCAACTGCGGGGAACGGGCCTGCTTGCCGCCGGCGTGGGTGAAGCAGTCCAGGAACCCGGTGTGCCGGTCCATCTCCACCAGCAGCGAGGCGATCGGCACGTTCGGCAGCATCTTCTCCAGTTCTTCGTGCAGTTCCTCGGCCTCGGACGGGATGTCCTCCGCCGTCAGCGGCGAGATGACCAGCTCACCGGCGTCGTTGAGCCGCACGGGCCCGTCACCGCGCTGGAGGACTCCCTCCAGGTCGGTGAGGGCCTCGTCCAGCTCGTCCGTCACCAGCGGCAGGGCCTCGGAGAAGTCGGGGCTCTTGCCGACCAGGCGGCAGAACTCGGCCCGGTGCGTCTCCCACTGGGCGGGCTTGAACAGGTAGGCGGCCGGGTTGTCGTAGCGGCGCGAGCCCGGCACGTACACGTCGCCCGAGCGCAGGCCGTCGCGCAGCGCGAGCAGCGTGCATAGCTCCCAGTAGTGCCGGTAGGCGGTCACATCGCCCTTCGCCGCGGCCTCATCCAGGTAGCCCTGCCACCGGGTCGGCACGAACAGCGTGGGGGCTCCTTCGGGGACGTTGCGGGCGCCGGTGGCGTTCAGCTCCCGCAGGATCTCCAGGGCCTCGATCAGCGGCGTCGCCTCGGTGCCGCCCTTGAACCGCACCGTTTCCAGGACCTTCGGGGCGAACTGCCGGATGTAGGTGTAGGAGCCGGCCAGCAGCGCCAGGTGCCCGTGGTCGCGCGGCAGCCGCACGGTGGCCCGGCGTGTGCGGCCCGCAGTCGGCTCATGCCGATCTTCCCGCGCAGCAGCGTCCCGACCTCCTCGTCCGGGATATCCGTGTCCGCGAGGACGGGCAGGATCTCGTCCAGCAGGGCGAGCCGGTCCTCCGACAACTTGGCCCGCTCGGCGAGTACCTCGCGCAGCTTGATCTTCGCTCGCGACTCCGAGCCTGACAGGGTCTGGTCGAAGAGCTGCACCACGGAGTCCAGGACATCGACCGCGGACTGCGCCAGCAGCGTGAGCAGGATCGGGTGACGCCGGTTGGGCTCGCGCCGCACCAGGGCCTGCGCGGTCAGACGGCGGCCGATCTGGGCCAGGTAGCGGCGGCGTTCGGCAGGCAGCGCGGACAGGTCAAGTGCGTCGGCGCCCAGTCCCCGCAGGAACGTCAGCTTCTCGACCTCGCCCTTCACGCTCGTCGGCGACCCCTGCACCGGTCCCGTTCCCATCCAGTGCAGCCGCGTCGAGCCCAGCGTCGGCTCGACCGCCAGCAACCCGTCCAGCCCCCGCACCTGCTCGCCGGTGAGCAGGTGGGCCACCCGGCCGTGGGTCTCCTTCTCCGCGGCCTGGCGCGCGGTGGCGACCTTCTCCAGCAGCGAGACGACACCCGGCCGGATCACCTTCGCCGAGCGCAGGTACTCACACCCCAGCCGGAACAGCAGGCTCGGGGAGTCGTGTTCCATCGCGCGGGCCAGCAGGAACTCGTCCAGCTCTTTGAACTCGATCGCTTTCGCGGGCTTCCACGACAGGTACTCGGCGATCTCCCGCAAGTGATCCGTGCGGGTCTGCCCGCGCTCTCCGTAGCCCGCCAAGTCGGCGACGGCGACCCCGAGCTGCCTTGCCAGACGCCCCACTGCGGCAGGCGGCGCGGAGGGGACGTCGTCGGGAACGAACCCCAGCCAGGGCAGAGTTGAGAGCTGGACGGCGGCGCCGAGTACGTTCTGGGCCCGGCGGAACTTGCCGAGGAACGCTTGATCGGCCGAGGTGAGCGTGAAGTAGCGGATCAGCTCGTCCTTGCCGATCGCGGGGAAGGACCGTAGGCCCTCCAGCTCCTCATCAGAAAACACCCGCGTGGCCATCGGCCCCTCCCGCCCCATTCGATCAGCACAGTCGGAGACCACCGATACCCGGCCGGGGAGCGCGGGTAGACGAAAACCACCGAACTGGCCTCGCCAGAAAGGGGGTTGCTCTACTCTCCTGCGCTCGTGACGCGAGCTGTTCCCTCATCGCACAGGTTCACCATGGTCGGGTCGGCCTTGATCCGCTTCGAGCGCCGCACCGCACCGAGCACCGCAGCCGGCTGCTTATCCGGCCACTCCTCGGACTCGAATCAGGCCAGATCAGGAGCCGCTGCACGGCATAGCGTTGTTTTTTCGGCGAGAACTACTGGGACCCCTGACGGGGTGTCACCTGACTGATCGTGTAGGTCGTGCCAGTTGGAGAGCGCGTTCCCGCGGGCTGTCTTTGCAGAAACTTGAAGACAATAAGGCGAGTTCCTGCATGCCGTAGTTCGGCGGGCCGGACGTTGGCGGAGCGGGCGCTCAAGAGGTCGGTCCGTAAGGGTTCCAGTGTCCGAGGAAGGGCCTTAGGTCGTCGGCTCGCGGTTCGGGGACGTCGGGCAACCGGGGTGGTGAGCTCAGCGGGTCGAGGTGCTCGACGGTGGTCGCTGCCCAGCTGATCCACCCTTCGGCGTCGGTTCTGGCCTGGCCCGGCGGCATGGCCTCGACTTGCGCGCGCACAGCGCTCACGTACCCGGTCAATCGGGTGGCGTGGTGCCAAGCCGCTTCCTGCGCTTCGAGGTGCCTGATGCGGTACACCTCCGCGTACCGGATGCGGGCTTCTTCCATGGCGGCTTCCCAGCGGATGCGCTTCTGGCGTGCCGCTTCGATCTCGTCCTGGCGTCTGCGTTCAGCGGCCTCGCCGCGAAGAGTGACCTCTTGGGCGATCTGGGCGAGCTGCTTTTCGAGGGAGTGGCCGGGGGCGTCGGCCCATTCGCTCGCCCGGTGCGGTTGGCCGCCGCTGAGGACGAAGCGGAGCCGTTCGGACGGGGTGTGGTCGAAGCGGGGGATTCTGACCCAGGAGTCCTTCTTGGCCGCGGCGAGTTCCTTCTCGGTGGCGACGTGCTCGGTTCGGTCTTGCTCCTGGAGGACAAGGAACCCCACGGTCTGGCCCCGTGCGGTGATGGTGAAGTGGGGAGGTGCGCTGCGGCGGCGATGAGGCGGGGGAGCGAAGCCGGTCCGTCCAGCAGAAGCGGAATGTCCTGCGGTCTTGACCGCGGTGATGAGCGCTTGGATGAGCCGGAGGGCACGTCCTTGGACGGGCTTCGTGAGGCCCAGCGGTTGGGTTTCGCTCTGCATGGCCTGTACCACGGTGTGCGGACGCGCGAGCCGCGACGGCACGGAGATGGGTTCGAGGACGGCAAGGCGCCAGGTGGGGATGTCGACGAGCTTGATCTCGTACCCGCCACGGCACCAACCCCCGTATAGCTCCTTCGTCTCCGGGACCCTTGTGGACCTACGTGCCGCGGCGACGTGGGACGGCCACTTCTCCAAGTCCGGGCCGCTGCCGCTCTTGACGATCCGGCCGCCGGCGTCCGCAAGCTCCTGCAGCAGCTGCTCCGTGAACGTCGTACGAGGCTGTGATGGAGGGCTTGGCGTCCGCCCGGTGGCCGGAGTTTCGTGCGATTGGGGGGACCGGGGTCGTGGAGCGGTGGCCTGGGTCCCCGGCGGGCGTGACCCGCGGGGAGGGTAGGTGCCGTGAGCCAGGTAGTGCTGGCCTGCACCCGTCAGGGCGACGCTCCACTGCCCGCCCTTCCGGGAGACAGTGACCAAGCCGCGGTTGTGCAGTGCCTGACACGTGGTCTTGTAGGAGCTGGTCTCCCACAGGACAGCAGGACATCCGGCTCCCACCCACTGCAGCACTGACAGTTGCCGCTCATTGACCTGCCGCTCCAATGAGTTGGTGCCATCGTGATTTCCGCTGCTCAGCGGAGCTGGTGTGACGTTGGGGCGAGGTGCTCGTGCTGGTCGGGGTGGAGATCGGTAGCACGTGATCGTCCGTCACGGGTGGTCTCTGGGTTTCCCGGGCGGGAATCACGGGCCGCTGCGTAGGTTCCGTGGCGGGAGGGGTGTGGATGACGGACGTGCTCACGTGGACGATCGAGCGGCGGGTTCAGCTGATATGGCCGGCGGCAACCAGGTGTCCGCCTCCACCGTGCGCCGCTGGGTGACGGAAGTCCTGCGTCTGCTGGCCGCCCTCGCCCCGCGCCTGGACCGCGCCCTGAAGAAGATCGCAAAGAAGGGCGGGGTCGTCGTCCTGCTGGACGGTACCCTGATCCGCACCCGCCGCCGCACCGGGACGGACAACCGCAAGAACTACAGCGGGAAACATAAGGCCCATGGTCTGCTGTTTCTCGCGCTGACCGACGAGAAGGGCAACCTGATCTGGATCTCCTCAGCCCGGCCCGGCCGGTCCAGCGAGATCACCACCGCCCGCCACGACAAGCTCACCGAGCATCTGCGCGAGGCCGGCCTCGGCGCCCTGGCCGACCTCGGCTTCGTCGGCCTGGACGACGACCCCGACGACCACCCCGTGATCATCACCGGCCGCAAAGCCACCCGGAACCACAAGCTCACCGACGCGGAGAAGGAGGCGAACCGTCTGCTCAGCCGCGAACGCGCCGCCGTCGAGCACGGCTTCGCCAACCTCAAGACCTGGCGCATCCTCACCAAGGTCCGCATGAACACCCGCCACACGACCACCCTCCTGCGGGCCCTCCTGGTCCTCGCGAACACCGAGATCCAGAGGTGACCGACGATCTCCCCGAGACGATCACGCTCATGATCGGCACGAGCACGTCAACTCAGGGCCACACCAGCCCCGTGACCTGCGAAAACAGGATGAAAACTTCTCAGTTGTCGACGGTCTGGCGTTCCTGTGCGTCGTAGGGGTAGGCGTCCACTTCCTCGGGGGATGGCAGCAGGCAGGTCTTGCGCTGGAACATGCGGAGCATGGCGTGTGCGAGGGTGCCGGCCTGGCGGCGGGCTTCACGGGCGTCGTCGGATGCTGCGACGGTGAAGCTGACCAGCGCGTACGGCTCGGCCAGGGTCTCGGACGGAGTGAACCGTTCGCGGTACAGGCGCAGGGCGGTCACGTCGTCGTGCGGGTTGAAGTGTGCGGCGAAGGCGAACGGCAGGCCGAGCCGGGCGGCGAGCTGCGCCGAGTAGCCGGATGAGCCGAGCAGCCACAGGGGTAGGCGGCCGGTGGGCGGGGTGACGCCGTTGAGCCGGTCCTGGGCGGGCCCGGGCACGGCGTACACGCGCTCCGCGTAGGGGTGCTCGGCGGGGAAGTCGTCGCCGAGGAAGGGGTAGCGCCGAGGTAAGCCCAAAAGAGGCCATGAAATGATCTTGAAGCCGTGAGGGTCCGGCCCGTCACCCGTTCGGCTCAGTGTCGTTGGTGGTGTGACTATCGTCTGCGGCCTGGGGTGGGTTGTGACTTCGTTCGAAAGGACCGCGTATCCGCGGTTCAAGCGGCTGATCACCGCGCACGAGCTGCATCTGTTCTTCTCCCCGACTCGCGATGAGCTGGGGTGGGCCGCCGACCGTACGGACAGTGATGAGCATCTGCTGGCCCTGCTGCTGACGCTGAAGTCGTATCAGCGCATGGGTGCTTCCCGAAGGTGGAGGACATCCCGGAGGCTGTGGCGGAGTTCGTGCGGCGGGCGGTGGAGCTGCCGGAGGGCACGTTGCCGCTGTACCGGGCGGCGAAGACCATGAAGAACCACCGGGGGCTGGTACGGCAGCGGGTCGGCGTGGCCTACGACCAGGTGCGGGCCCGGCGGATCGCCGAGGAGTCGATCCGCCGGGAGGCGGCGTCGAAGAACCGGCCTGCGGATCTGATCAACATCGCGCTGGAGAAGGTGGTGGAGGCCGGGCTGGAGCTGCCAGCGTTCTCCACCTTCGACGTGATGGCCTCGACGCTGCGCAAGGAGGTGAACGCCGAGATCTGCGGGGGTATCCATGACCGGATGAGCGCGTTCGAGCGGGCGGGTCTTCTGCGGCTGCTGGAGGAGCGCGAGAGCGACGGCACGACGCTGTACAACCGGCTCAAGAAGCCCGCCCAGGGCCCGACCTGGTCGCACTTCAAGAACCTGGCCAAGCGGCTGGAGTGGGTGGACGAGCTTGGCGAAACGGACGTGTGGATGGACGACGTCGCGGCGGGGAAGATCACCGACTTCGCCGGGGAGGCGGACGCGGCCGACGTGGCGGAGCTACGGGACTACAAGCCCGTCAAGCGCCTCGCGCTGGTGGCGTGCCTGACGCACAAGGCGCGGATGCGGGTCCGTGACGACCTGGCGACGATGTTCTGCAAGCGCGTGGCGATAAAGATCAAGAAGGCCAAGGTGGAGCTGGAGGAGATCCGGCTGGCCGAGCGGGAGATCGTCGAGGCCCTGATCGGGAACTACCGCACCGTGCTCAAGAGCATCGACGAGGGCGGTCCCGCTCAGGTGGCGCTGGAGAAGGCCGCAGCCATGACCGCCGAGGTCCGGGCGGCGCTGGAGGGCCTGGACGAACAGGCGCCCGCCGACGAGGTCGCGCGGCGACTGGAGGACAGGGTCTCTCCGGCGGTCCTCGCCCTGGCCAGGGCCCAGGCGGTGCAGGCCGACGGGTTCGGCGCGGTCACACAGGCGGTGGAGGGCTTCGGCGGGTTCGCCAAACAGTACGAGCAGATCGAGAAGGTCTCCGCTCACCACGGCAACTTCTGGGAGGTGCTGCTGTACGGGCAGATCGGCCGGGACCGGGCGGTGATGTTCGACCTGGTCGAGAAGCTGGAGTTCACCGCGACGTCGGAGGACGGGCGGGTCCTGGACGCGCTCGCGCACGCCCAGCGGCACCAGGCGGCGCGCGGCGAGTACATCAGCGCCCTGGGCGAGGACGGCCGCGCGGTGGACATCTCCTTCGCCACACAGAACTGGCAGAAGCCGTCCTCGACAAGACCCGGCCGGGGCAGTTCGTCCGCAAGCACTTCGAGGCGATGGTCTTCACCGCGCTCGCGGAGGAACTGCGCACCGGCGATGTCGCCGTGGTGGGCTCGGAGGAGTACGCGGACTGGTCCACGCAACTGCTGGCCTGGGAGGCCGTCAAGGGGAAGCTGGCGTCCTACCTGGTGGAGGTCGGCCTGTGCGAGGAAGGCGAGGCGGGCGAGTTCGACGCCGCCTTCTTCCGCCGGCAGCTGGAGGACAAGCTGCGCAACGCCGCCGCGGCGGCGGACGCCGGGTACCCGGACAACGAGGGCCTGGTCATCGACTCGGAGACGGGCATCCCGTCGCTCAAGGCGCACCGGGCGGAGGGGCAGCGGCCGTCTGCGAAGCGGCTGGAGGAGGAGATCAAGGCCAGGATGCCGGAGCGCTCCCTGATGGGGATTGTGGCCCGCACGGCGTACTGGGTGGAGTGGTGGCGCCGGTTCGGCCCGGCCTCCGGCAACGAGCCCAAACTCCAAGACCCCTTCGGCAGGTATGTGATCACCACGTTCGTCAAGGGCACCAACATGGGCCCGTACGAGGCCGCCCGCCACATCCCCGGCGTGAGCGGGCACGAACTGGCGTACACGGCGAACCGGCACTTCTCCCTGGTGCTGCTGAACGAGACGATCGCAGACCTGGTCAACGCGCACGCCCGCCTCGACATCTCCCAGGCGTGGGGCGACGGCACCGCGGTGGCCGCCGACGGCACCCACATGGACACCTACCTCGACAACTTGCTGGCCGAGACGAGCGTGCGGTACGGCAAGCCGGGCGGGATCACCTACCACCACATCTCCGACACCTACATCGCGCTGTTCACGCACTTCATCCCGTGCGGGGTGTGGGAGGCCGTCTACATCATCGAGGGCCTGCTGAAGAACACGTCCGAGGTGCAGCCGACCACCGTGCACGCCGATACCCAGGGCCAGTCCCAGCCGGTGTTCGCGCTCGCCCACCTGCTGGGCTTCGACCTGATGCCCAGGATCAGGAACTGGAAGGGCATGACCTTTTACCGGCCCTCCAAGCAGACGGAGTACGTGCACATCGACGCCCTGTTCGGCGAGGTGGGCAAGAACTCAATCGACTTCGACCTGATCGAGTCCCAGTTCCGCCACCTGATGCGGGTGGCCGTCTCCGTACGCGAGGGCGCCATCTCCTCTTCCACGCTGCTCAAGCGGCTGCGCTCGGGCTCCAAGAAGAACGCCACCTACGCCGCCTTCCGCGAGGTCGGCCGCGTGATCCGCACCGTGCAGCTGCTGCGCTACCTCTCGGACGCCCCGCTGCGCCGGCGGGTGACCGCGGCGACCAGCAAGGTCGAGTCGTTCAACCGGTTCTCCCAGTGGATCGGCTTCGGCAACCGCGGTGTCATCGCTGACAACGACCCGGTCGAGCAGGAGAAGGCGATGAAGTTCAACGCCCTGCTCACGAACGCGGTGATCTTCCACAACGCCCTGGACATCGCCGAGATCGTGCGCCAACTCCTGGAAGAGGGATGGGAGATCGACTCCGAGGACCTGGCCCATATCTCGCCCTACCTGACCGAACACATCAACCGGTTCGGCGAGTACTCCACGCACGAACTCGGCATCACCCCCGAGGCGTACGACCCGAAACTCGACGTCGACTTCACCCCGCTGCGCGAGCAGGACCCGGCCGCGGCCGGCTTCGGTCCCGCCGCCTGAGAGGCCGGAGCCGGGTCGGCATCATGATGTCCATGGACGATGTGCGCGACGTCCTAGCGCCAGGGGTAGAACCCCTCGGTGGCCAGCATCTACCGGGCGCTGGCCGAGCACGCCAAGCGCGAGGCTTACCCCGAAGCCGTCGAGCAGGCGCACGGCGACACGCTGACGTCATACCTCCCTGCTCAGGCGGCGGTCCGCAGGTGTTCGTGCGCCCACTCTTCGAAGCTGGTCAGGTCGATGCCCAGCGCACGAGCGAACTGTGGCCGGGCCGGCTGGCCGACCACCTCCAGGAACTCGTGCGTGGCACTCATGTCTCCCCCTGCGGCGCGGGCCTGTTCCTCGGTCATGTCCGGGGCCGTCAGCGGGACGCCCACGGCGCGGGAGAGGATCTCAGCGATTTCGGTCATGGTCAGGTAATCGCTGGTGAGCTCCAGTTCCACTCGGTGGAACTCGGCGGGGGCGGACATGGCAGCCGCCGCGGCCCGGCCCACGTCTTTGGCTGCTACGAGTGCCAGGTGCGTGCCCGGTTTGACGACGGTGACCAGACCCCCTTCGACGCCGCGGGGGAAGTAGAACCGCATGGACGGCTCGAAGTTCTCCATGAAGAACGACGGCTTGAGCAACGTCCAGTAGGGAAAGTCGAGTTCGCGCAGCCGGTCCTGGATCGCAGCCTTCGTGCCGAGCGGGGCTTCCATCACCGCCCACCGTCCTTCGGCCCAGCCCGGGGCCTCGACATGCTGTCCCACGCCGCTGGTGGAGGACTGGACGAACTGCTCCACACCGGCGGCCCGCGCAGTCGTCATGAGGTTGTCCGCCTGGCTGACCTCGCCGGCGAAGTCGAACCCTTGCTCGGTGTATGCGGGCATCTGAACGGAGAAGACGGCCCGCACGCCGTCCATGGCCGCCTCAAGGGTCGCAGGTTCGGTGAGGTCGCCCACGAACAGGCTGGCGCCGAGTTCTTCGACGGCCCGTGCGCGCGGCGTGCTCGGGTCGCGCACCAGGGCGCGCACCGGTGTTCCCTGCGCGAGCAGGGCACGGGCGGTGGCACCGCCTTGGCGGCCAGTGGCACCGGCGACGAGAACCGGTGTTGCGGCAGTGGTCATGTGTACATCTCCTCGATGGTCACGCACACTACAAACGGCGGGGCGCGCCGTTTCGTGTTCGCTACAATACGGCGGGGCCCGCCACTTATCAATGTTGGGGAGATCATGACCGGCCAGCGCTCGGACGCCCGCCGCAACTACACGCACATCCTCGCCGTGGCCGAGGCCGAGGTGGCGACCCAAGGAGCCCAGGCATCCCTGGAGCAGATCGCCCGCATCGCAGGCGTCGGATCAGCCACCGTGCGGCGCCACTTCCCCACCCGCAAAGCCCTACTCGAAGCCGTCTTCAAACAGCGCGTCCATGACCTGTGCGATCGCGCTCATACGCTCTGCGGCGAGCACGACAGCCGCTCCGCGCTGGTGGAATGGCTGCGCGAGCTGCTCGCCTACTCGCTCGCCGCACGCGGTCTGGCAGACGTCCTCTCCTACCAGCCCCTCCAGGACGAGGCCGCCCAGGACTCCTGTGCGTCGGCCATCGGTGCGGCCGGCGCCTTGCTGCTACGCAAGGCCATTGACGACCAGACTGTCCGGGCGGACATCACCATCGACGATCTGCTCACACTGATCGTCGGAATCGCCCTGGCCACCGAGAATTACACCGACCCGGCGATGCAGGCGGACCGCGCCTTCCGGGTCGCCGTCGCAGGCTTCGGTGCCAACGGCACCTGAGCACTCATATACGACCGTCACGGCCCTGGCTCAGCGCGTCAACCAACCCACGAAGCCGCGAAGCTGGCACCCGGGCCAGGTCCGACAGCGGGGGACCGGCTCGCGACCGCGGACCATCTGTCGGCAAACGAACGAATGACGACAGGCGTGGAGGGCGTCCAATGAACCCTGACTTTCCGGGGCCCGATGGCGGCGCGGATCCAATCAGATCCGATGACGGCTGATGACAGGGTTTGCTGACAGATAGGGTCGAATGCGACCACCACAACGGGGAGCGGCATGGCCAACCTGGTCTACAAGCGGGTGTCGACCGACCAGCAGTCGACCGACCGTCAGAACCTCGTCCTGGACGAGGCCGGGATCGAGGGCCCGGTCGCCTTCGAGGAGCAGGCGGGCACCTCCAGCCGCCTCCACCCGCTTCAGCGACCGAAGTTCGCCGAGCTGCTCGCGTACGCGCGGCCGGGCGACACCGTCCACATCTCCGAGATGTTCCGCCTGGTACGCGGCACCGGGCACATCCTCGACGTACTCGACGTCCTGCACCGCGATCGTCTCGCCCTGCGAATCCACGACGGCGCGTTCTCCGCCATGGACCTCACCGCCCGCCACCCGCGCACCGGCGAACTGCTGTCCACCGTCAAGTTCATGGTGCAGACCCTCGCCGCCGCCGGCGAACTCCAGCGCGACCTCCAGCGCGAACTGACCTACGACGGGCTGCGGGCCGCCGAGGCGAAGGGCAACAAGGGCGGGCGCCGCCCCGCTGTCCCGGCCGCGAAGACCGACGCCGTGCGCACCGCATACCTGGAGGGCCTGTCCATCGCCGCCCTCGCCCGCGACCACAACGTCAGCCGCGGCGCCATCCGCACCGCCGTCGCCGACCTCCTGCCCGAGTACACGGCCGCCGACCCGGGCACCCCGGCCCCGGAACTGGCGGTCGCCCTCGACATGTCGGGCAAGGTCGCCGACTTCCTCAGCACCGCCGAGCTGGAGCCTGCCGAGCGCGCTGCGCTCGACCACGGCGTGACCGTACGGCGCGGCCAGGGCTACACCCTGCGCGTCACCGCAGTCCCCGCGATCCACCGGCGACTTCTCGACCTCTGCCAGCCCCTCGACGGCCCCCCGGGCACCTCGGTGATTCCGGCACAACGCAAGGCCCGCCGCGAGTACGCGAACCGCGTCAACAGCCTCGCGGCTCACACCGGGCGTTGAGTGGACCCACCAAGATCAAGTACTGGCGGCTTTTGGCCTTACCTCGGCGCTACCCCCCAGGGGGCAGACCCCGGGATCAGTGCGCAGAGCAGAGGCAGAAGGAGTCACCGCACGCGTAGCAACGGGGCCTGCCCTGGCATCGACAAGTCCGCCGCCCGTTGCAGTCGACCGGTTCTGTGTGGTATTTGACAGCTTTGGCGTCGGTCTCGCCGTATTCGTGTCCGTGGCGACAAGTGGAGCGGTTGGTTATGGCCCGAGTGTGCCAGGAACCAGGTGCGCACCCGACGATGATCGTTCTCACCGGTAGTTCCTGCACCTCAACTACTTCACATCCGCCGCTGTGCCAAGCCGCGCCCGTCTTCAAGATCATTCCATGGCCCCTTTTGGGCTTACCTCGGCGCTACCCCACGTAGGTGGGTTCAGCCGCGGACGCCGAAGTCGACGCGGTCGGTGAGAGCGGCGGCGGCGAAGGCCGCGACGAGCTCGTCGCGGCCCTCGGTGAAGTGGGCCCAGCTGTCGAAGTGGACGGGCACGATGCGGCGGGCGCCCAGGATGCGGGCGGCCTCGGCGGCCTGAGTGCTGTCGAGTGTGAGCAGTGCGCGGTCCAGGACCGGGGTGCGGACCGCGCCGGCGAACAGTACAGCGGTGTCCACCGGGCCGAATCGGTCGGCGATCTCACGGACGAGGGAGAGCTGGGCGTTGTCGCCGCTGACGTAGACGGTGGGCAGGCCGTCACCGCTCAGGACGAAGCCGACGACCTCGCCGACGACGGGTTCGAGGTCCGCGCGTGCCCCGGGGCCGTGCAGGGCCGGGACGCCGGTGACGGTGATCGCGCCACCGCCGGGACGGTCCAGCTCGATGGACTCCCAGTCCTTGAGCGGGCGTGCGGTGCCGCCCAGCCGGGCCGCGCCACTGGGCGTGGTCAGGGTCAGGGATACGCCGGCGAGCAGGGCCCGGCCCGAGGCATCGAGGTTGTCGTCGTGCTCGTCGTGCGACAGCAGCACCACGTCGATACGGCCCAGATCAGCGGGTGTGGCGGAGGCGGGCGCGGTCTTGGCCAGCCCGGACGGGTAGGCGCCGGGGGCGTCGAAGGTCGGGTCGGTCAGGAAGCGCAGCCCGCCGTACTCGATGAGGGTGGTCGGGCCGCCGAAGACACGGATGGGGACCTGCTCGCTGGAAGCGCCGGTTACTGTCATGACGAGAACCACCTCACGGATAGATTGGCTTACATCCGTGACTGTAGGCGTTTGTCACGGATGAACGCAAGCTGTAGCGTGAGATGGGTGAGTGAGACCGATACCACCGCCACCGTCGAAACTGCCGACCGCGGATTGCCGCCGTCACCGGGTGCCGAGCACTACCCCGCGCTCGACCTCGCCAACAGCGCCGTCGTCCTGCCGGGCGGTCAGTTCCTCGACTCGCTGGGCACGCCCTCCGGTGCCAACCAGTGGCTGGTCGTCCACGGCCTGGCCCCCGCGGACGCGGGCCTGCAGGAGATCTGCGCGGCACGCCTGCGTTCCCTGCGCGAACAGGTACGAGCCCTGCTCGCCGCCCAGGTCGGCGGCCACCCCGCCCCCGCCACAGCAATGGCTGCTGTCAACGACGCCCTCACCCGGGTCCCCACCGCCTCCCCGCTCGGCTGGGACGCGGTCCGCGGCATGCACCGCACCGCCCCGCACCCCATCGACCAGATCGTCGACCAGGCCCTGGGCATCCTCGCCGCCGACGCCGCCGACCTGCTCACCGGGCCCGACGCCGAACGGCTGACGGCCTGCCCCTCCACCCCCTGCAACCGCTACCTGCTCCGCGCCGGGCGCCGCCACTGGTGCTCGGTCCGTTGCGGCGACCGCGCACGCGCCGCCCGCGCCTACGCCCGCCGCACGCAGCCCCCCGCCGACTGAGTTCGGCCACACCCGCCCCCGCCGCCGGTTCACCGGACCCGCGCCGGGGCGCGGCTTCGCACACCCTCAAGCCCCGGGCGCGGACGGCACACCTCGCCCTCCACGCCGGCCATTCCCCACGCCCGACGAAGGACCAATACCTCTCATGACGGCCACATTCACCCTGCTGACCACCGGCTACGACAGCCTCGACACCCGCAATGCCGACCGCGACGGCCGGGAGAAGCCGTGGCACGTCGCCTCGACCGTCGGCCTCCTGCGCGACGGCGACACGGTCGTCGTCGTGGACCCCGGCATGGTCGAGGACCGCAAACTCATCCTCGACCCGCCCGCCGCCGCCGGGATCAGCCCCGGCAGGTGACTGACGTGGTCTTCAGCCACCACCACCCCGACCACACCCTCAACGCAGCTCTCTTCATCAACGCGCGCGCCCACGACGTCTGGGCCGCCTACCACAACTACCTCTGGTACGACCGGCCCGCCGACGGATACCAGCTCTCCCCCTCGATCCGCCTGATCGAAACGCCCGGCCACACCCCCCAGGACATCTCCACCGTCGCGGAAACCGCCGAAGGGACCGTCGTCCTCACCCACGCCTGGTGGAGCGTTGACGGCCCCGCCGAAGACCCCATCTCCGACGACCACGAGGGCCTGCGCGCCTCCCGCCGCAAGATCCTCGCCCTCAAGCCCGCCCTGGTCGTCCCCGGCCACGGCGAGCCCTTCGTCCCCGACGAGAACAACCCCCATCTGAACCCGGCACCCAAAACCCGCCGACGCGACAGAGCCCAACTCGGTATCGGACTGTGCGACATCCCGTGGGCTCCCGTGGTTCTTGCCAGGGCCCGGAGCCGCTGGCCTGGGGCTTCTTTCTCGTTCGCATGATCTGCCGGTCAGTGACGTGACTTCGGGATTCCCGAAGCTTTCTCGTCCGATCTGATCAGTCTGCAGTCTGCAGTCTGGTCGAAGGCGAGGAGGCACATGCTGCCGACGCCGGCGTCGGTGAGAACACTCGGCAGAGCTCTGGAGAACTCACGGGATGTCGCACCGAGGCACTTGAGTCTCCAGCCGCCGGAGGGTTGAGGATCTGGTTCATGGACGACGAACGCCCCGACGTGCTCACCATCGGCCGGCTCGCGCGCCGCACCGGAGTTCCGGTGCGGACCCTGCGCTTCTGGTCGGACGAGGGGGCGGTGCCGCCTGTGGCCCGCTCGGCGGGCGGCTACCGGTTGTACGACGCCGAGTCCGTGGCTCGCGTCGAGCTGGTCCGCACGCTGCGGGAGCTGGGGCTCGGGCTCGACGACGTGTGCCGCGTCCTGAGCGGCCGCACCACGGTTGCCGAGGTCGCCGACGCGCATGTGGCCGCGCTCGATGCGCAGATCCGCTCGCTCAAGGTGAGCCGGGCCGTCCTGTCCACCGTGGCGAAACGGGGTTCGACCGTTGAGGAGACAACGCTGATGAACCGGTTGGCGCGGCTTTCCGCCGCCGAACGCAAGCAGATCGTCGACGAGTTCAAGGATGAGGTGTTCGGCGGCCTCCACGACCCGCGCCTGCGCGACCGCATGCGCACCTACAGCATCGAGTTGCCGGACGATCCCACACCTGAGCAGGTCGACGCCTGGATCGAACTGGCCGAACTGGTGCGGGACCCCGGTTTCCGCATCCGGTTGCGCACATGGATGGAGCTCAACACGCCCGTACCGGGACAGAGTCGTCCCGCCGGGGCCTCCATCTGGTGGGCCAGGCAGATCGTGCAGACCGTCGCGGAGGTCAGGAGAGGCGGTGTCGCTCCGGAGGAGGTGGCAGCGGCCGAGGTGCTGTCCGAGCTGTTCGGTGACGCTGACCGGGCCGCCGTGCTGCGCAGCCTGGAGGCCGGGATCGAGGCAGGAGCGGAGCGTTACCGCAGGCTCGTCGCCCGTGTGCGCGGGCAGGCTTCGTCGCCCGACGCGACCGAGGAGCTGGAGTGGCTGGCGCGGGCCCTGCGTACCGCGGATCAGAACTGACCTGGCGCTCGGCCTCGGCACGGGGCAGGCCGCCGACCTCGCGGTGCCGCTCGACCGGGACGAGCTGATCGCCTACGGGCCTCGGCTGTTCGACAACGGCGCCACCCGGCTGGGGACGGCGGCGTTGGTCTGGAGGCGGGCCCCGGACACGGCACGCGCCGTCCCGACCCCGGACACGGCACGCGCTGTCCCGACCCCGGACCGGTACGCCGACCTTGGGTGCACAGCCGGCAGTTCGGCAGGCGGTCGTGCTTACCGACGACATCCAGGCCGACGTCGCCGCCGAGACCCTTCGGATTCCTCAGCATCCTCGTGTTTCACCCGAACCCACGGAGGCATCGGCCTGACGCACACCGGCGGGCCCGTGGGTTCGCGCTGAAGGACCTCCGGTTTTCCTGAACCCACGGGGATTAGCGGCCTTGGGTGCCGTCGGCACCGCGGTTGTCGGTGCATCCGGACAGGCAGAGGACCCCGGCTCGCGCCGGGGTCCAGTCCTTGGGGGAAGTGTGGTGTCGCCCGGCGCGGCTCGGGGGTGGACGTCGGGGTCAGGAAAGCTCGGCGAGGATCTCGTCCGCGGCACGGCGGCCGGAGCGGACGGCGCCGTCCATGTAGCCGTTCCAGATCGTGGCGGTTTCCGCCCCGGCCCAGTGGATGCGGCCTACCGGCGCGGTGAGGGCGGTACCGTACTGGGTCCAGGCGCCGGCGCCCAGCCGACCGCCGTAGCAGCCGCGGGTGAACTCCTCGGCGTTCCAGTCCTGCTCGAGGACATCGAACGGGTGAGCCGCCTTCGGGCCGAAGTACTTCACGAGCGCACCGGTCACGAGGGCGCGGCGTTTCTCGGAACTCAGCAGGCTCGCGGTGCGGGCGTGTGTTCCTTCGAGGAAACCGACGAGCACTCCGCAGGAGGCGTCGGCCGGGCTGTTGTCCATGACGAGGTTGAATGCGTCGTCGAGACTCATCACGTATCCGCTCAGTCCGTCCTCGCGCCAGAACGGTGTGTCGTACCCGACCTGGAACTTGATGACCGAACCTGCGGGCATCTGCTGGGTGAGCCCGTCTCGCAGTGCCGGCAGCCCGGGGATGTAACGGATCCGGCCGGCCAAGGTCTGCGGGACGGCGACGACTACCTGTTGGGCGGTGACGCTACCGCCCTCGTACTCGACCACCGCGCCGTTCTGGTCCTGGCGGATGGTCCGGACCACGGTGTCAAGACGCACTCTGTCGCCCAGCTCCGCGGCCATCCGCTCGGAGATCTGGTGGGTCCCGCCGGCCACATGGCTCTCCTGGGCGCCGCCGGCGATGGCTACGGGCGTCTTGAGGCTGGTGCCGGACTTGACGTAGAAGAGGAAGTGGAGCAGGGAGAGTTCGGGGGACTCCGCGGAGAACAGTGCCGGTACCAAGTGCCGGAAGAACCGTTGCGCGATGCTGTCCTGGGTGTTCGCGCCCAGCCAGCTGTCCAGCGTCTGCCGGTCCAGATCCTCGGCGCCCTCGATCTCCCACGGTGCCTCCGTCGTCACCTTGGACGCCAGTGTCTCCATCTGTTCCCACAGCCGGACGACCTCCGTGGCCGATGCTGAGGGCAGGCCGTAGAAGCTCTCGCCTCCGTACCGGACGATGTCTCCGTCGATGACGGTCAGTGCCTCCCCCTCATCGAAGGTGGGAAAGGTCTGCAGGCCGAGTTCCTCGATCAGCTCAAGCAGCACGTCCTGTGTCGGGCCTACCCACTGGCCTCCCATCTCCACAGGCACTCCGTTGCTGAGGACCCCACCGAGGTTGCGCCCGGCAACCCGGTCGCGCGCCTCCAGTACCGTCACGGACTTGCCGGCGGCGACCAGTTCGCGCGCGGCGCTCAGGCCGGCCAGGCCGGCGCCCACTACGGCAACGTCGACATCATGCATCCTGCATCCCTTCAAAGGGGCAGTCCGGTGAATGGGGACCAGTCCGCAGCAGGCGCGGTGGACCAGACACCCGGCGGACCAGTGCGGGTGGGCTGCGCCAGTCAGCACAAAGTGACCGGCTTTCCGCACAGCGGATTGCTGGTGGCGGGATCGAGCGGGCCCGGCGTCACGCCGGGACCCCGCTGCGCGTTCACGAGCACGCACCGAGCACTGATGGCTGTTCACTGTTCCCGAAGGCCGGACTGCGGGAAACATGCCAGGGCGCCGTGGAGGTCTCTGTCATCCCGGCTCAGGGGCGCCGGCTCCAGTCGAGACGGTCGGCCAGGCCGGCGGAGGCGAACGCGGCTGCCAGCTCTGTGCGGTCCTCGGTGAAGTGGGCCCAGCCGTCGTAGTGGAGGGGGGACCTGTCCCCGAGTGGTGGACACCTCTGATACCGGCCCCGGCAGGGGCAGGGCAGGAGGCATCTTTTATGGTGATGAAGGTCTACTCGCCCGAGTTCAAGGCGGACGCGGTCGCGCTGTACCTGTCGGACCCGAGCCACACCTT
>NZ_JBHXQZ010000063.1:0-47358 GCF_042717095.1 Streptomyces sp. NPDC058632
CTGTTCCACCACGCGCTGGGGCTGACTCCCGGCGTCGTCGCGTTCGCCGACGGTCTCCGGGCGGCGGGTCACCGCGTCGCCGCCCCCCCCCGCAGGGGCGGGGGCGGGGGCGGGGGCGGGGGCGGGCAGGCCGGGTGTCCGCGGTCAGTCCAGGACACGGGAGCCGCCGACCGGCAGGTCCCAGAGGTGCTCGCGGGGCAGGCCCGCCTGATCCCAGGCGGCACGGACGCGGGTGAGGGGTTCCAGCACCGGTTCGGCGGAGAGGACGAACGTCGCCCAGTGCATGGGCGCCATCCGGCGCGCGCCGAGGTCACGGGCGGCGCGGACCGCCTCCTCGGGGTCGCAGTGGACGTCCCTGAGCCACCAGCGCGGCTCGTAGGCGCCGATGGGCAGCAGGGCGAGGTCGATGCCGGGGTAGCGGCGGCCTATCCGGGAGAACCAGTGGCCGTAGCCGGTGTCGCCGCCGAAGTAGACGCGCTGTCCGTCGGAGCCGGTGAGCACCCAGCCGCCCCACAGGGAACGGCAGGTGTCGGTGAGGGTGCGCCTGGACCAGTGGTGGGCCGGCACGAAGTCGAAGCGGACGCCCTTCAGCTCGGCGGCCTCCCACCAGTCCAGCTCGGTGACACGGGTGAACCTGCGGCGGTGGAACCAGCCGGCGAGCCCGGCCGGCACGAACACCGGGGTGTCGCGCGGGAGCCGGCGCAGCGTGGGGGCGTCGAGGTGGTCGTAGTGGTTGTGGCTGATGACGACCGCGTCGACGCGGGGCAGGGCCTCCCAGGCGACGCCGACGGGGGTGATGCGGGCCGGGGTGCCGAGGATGCGGCGGGACCAGACGGGGTCGGTGAGCACGGTGAGCCCGTCGATCCGCACCACCCAGCTGGCGTGCCCCGCCCAGGTGACGGCGACCGTGCGGGGACCGACACGGGGCAGCGGGCCGGGAGCGTAGGGCAGTCGCGGTATGTCGGCGAGGCCCTGCGGGCCGGGTCTGGTGGAGCCCTCGCGGGCGAAGCGGGCGAGCCCTTTCAGGCCGGGCAGCGGAGAGGTGAGCCGGTCGTGGAAGGTGCGCGGCCACACCCGTCGTTCGGCGAGCGGGCGGGGTTCGGCGAGCGGGGGGTACGGGGCCGGGGAGGAGCCGGCCGCCGGGCCGGCGGGGTTCGGGCCGTCCGCGTGCGGGGTGGCGCTCGTGGCCGTGGTCGACTCGGACTGCTGCGTCATCGAGGAGACTCCCCTCGCCGGGCGTTATCGCGGAGATCGTCGAAGACCGTCTTCAGGTGGATCAACGTGCTTCGCAGGTGCGGGAGTTCCAACGGCGCAGAGGATCCGAGGCATTCCGCGCGCCGTTCGGCGGTGTCGCCGAGCAGGGGCGCGGTGCACAGTCGTAC
This sequence comes from Streptomyces sp. NPDC058632, assembly GCF_042717095.1. Lineage (NCBI taxonomy): Bacteria > Bacillati > Actinomycetota > Actinomycetes > Kitasatosporales > Streptomycetaceae > Streptomyces > Streptomyces sp. NPDC058632. Next base: position 1,383 of record NZ_JBHXQZ010000063.1, read on the forward strand.
GCGGGGTGCCTCGAGGTCGTCGCCGAAGCGGTGACCGCCCGCCGCGGGCATGCCGAGCCGTCCGGTGAGGAAGTCCTCCAGCTCCTGCGCGTCGCCGACGCCGTGCGCGGCGAGCCCCGGGGCCAGCGGCGCGAGGTCGACGTACAGGTGCCGCCCGGCCTGCGGGGGCCGGGCCAGGGCTCCCGCTGCGACCACCGCGTCGCGCGCGGCCGCGGCCACGAGCGCGTGCAGGCGTACGGCGGCTGCCACCCGCGCGGTGACCGGTTCCGGCTCGGACAGCGCGTAGGCGGCGGCCGCGGCGACCGGGGTGGCGACGCGCGCGTCGAGCGCGGTCAGGACGTCGAGCACGCGCGCGTGCAGCGCGCCGCCCGCCGCGCCCGCCGGGAAACGGGCGACCGCGGCGGGCCAGCCGGGCGGGAGCAGGGCGCCCGCCAGGTCGGTGACCACGGTGACCTGTTCGGGCAGCATCTCGGCGGGGCTGAGCAGCACGGTGTCGCGCGGTGTGTGCAGGGTGTCGCGCCAGGTCTCGTCGCTCACCAGGTGCAGCCCTTCGCCCACGGCGGCCTCGAGGGTTTCGTGCAGCAGCTCGGGCGGGGCGACGGTGGCGGTGGGGTCGTCGGCGACGGAGAGCACCAGCAGGCGGGGGTCGCCGCCCTCGGCACGCAGCCGCCGTACGGTCTCCAGCAGGGCGTACGGATCGGGGACGCCGCCGCTTTCGGCGGGCGTCGGCACGTGGAAGGCGGGGCGGCCGAGCAGCCGGGCGTAGGGGGCCCACCAGGCGGCGCAGGGCCGGGGCACCAGCACGTCCCCGCCGATCGCCGCGGTGAGCGCCACGAGCAACGCGGGCGCGCCGGGGCCGGCGGCCACCCGGTCCGGGGCCACCGGCAGGCCGCGCCGGCCGCCGTGGCCGCACGCGGCGTCCAACAGGACCCGGCCGCCGCCGACCGGCTCGGCCTCGGGGCGGGACGCGGCGGCGGCGAGGACGGCGGCCAGCTCGGGCAGCACGGGCAGCCCGTCCTCGGGCAGCGCCGGCCCGAAACGGACGGGGCCGTGGCCTTCGGGGTCCGTCCGCCGCATACGCACCTCCACGCAGTGTCCGGTGTCAGTACCCACAGTGCCCGCCCCCACTCCGGTCCATGTCCCGGCCGGGAAGACGGTGCGGGGCCGGCCGGTCGCGGGAGGCCGTTCGGGGGAGACATCAGCGGTGCGTACGCGTACCCCTGCCACGGCAGAGCCGGTGGGCGGCGGCGCCGAACGCGCCCGCGATCAGCAGCCCGCCCGCAGCCAGGGCGGGGACGGAGTCGGTGAACCCGCCGCCCGCTCCCGCGTGGACGCCTCCCGGGACGGTGGGGCCGCCGCAGGGGGCGCGCTCGGACGGAGGGCAGGACGAGGGGGACGGCTTGTGGGAGGGGGACGGCTTGTGGGGGTGGGACGGGGACGGCGCGCGGGAGGGGGTGCCGGAACCGTCCTGGTGGCGGGGGACGACGGTGAAGGCGGCGCTCCACGGCTTGCCCTTCCCGCCGGGTGCGGCGGGGCACGTGCCCTCGACGGTCCACGCGGAGCCGCCGCCCGCCGTGCCGCCGGCCTCCAGCGCGTCGAGGGCGTCGAGGGCGAGCGCGTCGGGCGCACCGTCGGCAGGACTGACGGGGTCTTCCGCCTCCTCGGGGTACTCCGTGTCTTCCGTGTCCTCGATTCCTCCGTCGGTCCCCTCGTCGGGTGCCTCGTTCAGGTCGTCGTCCAAATCCGCATCCGGGTCTTCGTCGAGCTCCTCGTCGAGTTCCTCGTCGAGGAGTTCGTCCTTCCGGGGCGCGGCCGCACCCTCCGCATCCAGGATGTCCTGGAGGTCCGCGGTGCCGCGGTAGGTGGGACCGGACTCCTCCTCGTCGGCGCCGGGGACCTTCTTCAGTTCGACGACCTCCTTGTCGAAGGCCTCCGAAGTCGCCTCGAGGGTCTGCGGCGGGGGCCCGCCGGTCGGATCGCAGAAGACCGAGACGGTGACGGTGCCGCCCGGGGCCGCGCTGCCCGGACTGACCTCGGCGGACGGCTCCGCGGACGCGGCGGGCGCGAGCACGTTGAGGACGGTACCGACGGCTGCGGCGAGGGTCAGGGCACGGGCGGTGCGGCGCATGGTGCGGGCTCCTTCGGGCGACGGCCGGGGCACGGCGTCCCGTTCGACGGCCGCGGGGGTGATCCCACGTCGGCGGGGCACGGGGGTCGCGCCCCGCATCCATCACAGCCCTCCGGCCACCGCATCGCGCGCGGCCGGGCACCATTCGCGGGACGCGCACGCCCGAGCGGGTGAACCCTCGTGTGCCAGAACCCGTACAGCGGATCAGGAACTGCCGGGAACCCGCCCCGGTTCCGCCCGGACGGCCGGCGCGGCGAGCGTGACGCCGGCCCGGGCGCCCGCGTCCCGCGCCGGAGTGACGCCGTCGGGGGCCCTCTCGCGCGGGCCGGGCAGCAGGAGTTCCTCGTAATGGCCCAGCATCAGCAGTACGCCGAGCATGAGCGACGGAATGAGCACGGCGAGCACCGCCATGGCCGGTCCCTTTCCAGGAGACATGTGGGGGGGCACGTAGGAGCGAGCCAACCGGGTCTCCCGCGGCTCCCGGCGCAAACCGGCGGTGCACGGGCCTGCTGGTGAAGGCGGTGACGATCCGCCCGGTGAACCCCGTGTCGGTCCCCGCTGTCCGGGTACGCGGTGCGGACCCCTAGCCATCTGGAGGGAAACATGCAGCGAGGCAGTGACCGGCTGAGCGCTCACCGCGACGACGAGATGAAGCACGAACTGCAGGGCCTGCTGAGGTCGGGGCACCCCACCCGGACCGAGGAGTGGAACGATCCGGAGCCGTCCGCCGAGGACGACCCGGAGGTGGCGCACGGTCCGGTGACGCCGAGCCGCGCGCCGACGTCACTGGAGTCGGTGCGGTTGGAGCTGGCCAGGATCCTGGGCCGCGGGGCGTTCCCCGCGGGCCCGCGCGAGCTGATGCGCACCCTGAGCCGGCGGCACGCCCCCGACACGCTCGTCGAGGCGCTGGAGCGGCTGCCGCGGCAGGCCCGCTACGGCAGCGTCCAGGAACTGGCCGAGGCGCTGACCCGGTCCCGGGAGACGGAGAACGCGTAGCCGCCCGGCTCCCACAACATCATCCGAACGACTCATACGGAAAGGACGGAGCGCGCCATGCGCATCGCATTCCTCGTCGCGCCCGAAGGTGTCGAGCAGATCGAGCTGACCGAGCCGTGGCAGGCGGCCGTGGACGCCGGTCACGAGCCCGTGCTCGTGTCGACGCAGTCCGGCAGCATCCAGGCCTTCAACCATCTCGACAAGGCGGACACCTTTCCCGTGCAGGAGGTCGTCGGCGACACATCGGCCGACGCCTTCGGCGGGCTGGTGCTGCCGGGCGGCGTGGCCAACCCGGACCTCCTGCGCACGGACGAAAAGGCCGTCGCGTTCGTGCGGGACTTCGCCGGGCAGGGGCGGCCGGTCGCCGCGATCTGCCACGCGTCCTGGACCCTCATCGAGGCGGACGTGGTCCGCGGCAGGGAGCTGACCAGCTGGCCCAGCCTCGAAACCGACCTGCGCAACGCCGGCGCCACCTGGGTCGACGAGCAGGTGAAGGTCTGCGACCACGGACCCGGCAAGCTGGTCACCAGCCGCAAGCCGGACGACCTCAAGGCGTTCTGCGAGACGTATCTCGAGGTCTTCGCCGCGGAAGCGGACGCGAGGGCCGCCTGAGCGGCGGCCGTCCCGGGCAGGGCCCCGGGACGGCCGCCGGGACGAGGGACGGCCGCCCGGACGAAGGTCAGGTGCCCGGAGTCGTGGGGTCCGCCCCGGTCGCGCCGGACCGCTCGCGGGCGCCTTCGCGCGTGCGGCCCGGCGCTGTCCGGCGGCGGGGGTTGCGGCGCAGGTACTCGCCCTCGAGCTGCGCCATGCGCTCGTTGTGGGCCCGCAGCGCGCCGTTGGAGGCGTACAGCAGGGTGTCGTGACGCGTGCGGTGGATGGTTTCCAGCTCCTTCATGAGCTGCTGGTCGTCCAGGCGGTTCGGCTCGACTCCGGTCATCGTGTGCCCCGCTCGTCGTGTGCGTCCTGCGGTCCGGGTACCCGCCGGGGAAGGCCACGGGCCCCGCGTCCCTGCATCCACTCTACGAACATCCCGGCCACCGGGCCCGTTCCGTCTACCGGGCCCGGTCCACCCGGCGCTCGTCCCACACCGGTTCGGAGGTCTCCCGGACCCTGCCGTCGCTGCCGAAGACCAGGTAGCGGTCGAAGGAACGGGCGAACCAGCGGTCGTGCGTGACGGCCAGCACCGTGCCCTCGAACGCCTCCAGGCCCTCCTGGAGCGCCTGGGCCGACTCCAGGTCCAGGTTGTCCGTCGGCTCGTCGAGCAGCAGGGCCGTGACGCCCTCGAGCTCGAGGAGCAGGATCTGGAACCTGGCCTGCTGGCCGCCGGAGAGCCGCTCGAAGGCCTGCTCGGCCTGGCCGGTCAGTTCGTAGCGGCGCAGCCGGGACATGGCGGCGCCCCGGTCCTGGGCGTGCTCCTTCCACAGGATGTCCAGGAGGGTGCGGCCCTCCAGTTCGGGGTGCGCGTGCGTCTGCGCGAAGTGCCCGGGGACGACACGGGCGCCGAGCCGCCAGCCGCCGGTGTGGCTCACGTCGTCCCCGGCGAGCAGACGCAGGAAGTGCGACTTGCCTGAGCCGTTGGAGCCGAGCACGGCGACCCGCTCCCCGTAGAAGACCTCCAGGTCGAACGGCCGCATCAGGCCGGTGAGTTCGAGCTGCTCGCAGGTGACCGCGCGGACTCCGGTCCGGCCGCCCCTCAGGCGCATCCTGATGTCCTGCTCACGCGGCGGCTCCGGCGGCGGTCCGGCCTCCTCGAACTTGCGCAGCCGGGTCTGCGCCGCCTGGTACCGGGACGCCATGTCGTGGCTGACGGAGGCGGCCTGGCGGAGGTTCAGCACCAGCTTCTTCAGCTGGGCGTGCTTCTCGTCCCACCTCCTGCGCAGCTCCTCGAAGCGGGCGAAGCGTTCACGGCGGGCCTCGTGGTACGTGGCGAAGCCGCCGCCGTGCACCCAGGCGTCGGCGCCGGCGGGGCCCGGTTCGAGGGAGACGACGCGCTGGGCGGCGCGGGCGAGCAGTTCGCGGTCGTGGGAGACGAACAGCACGGTCTTACGGGTCTGTTCGAGCCGTTCCTCCAGCCAGCGCTTGCCGGGCACGTCGAGGTAGTTGTCGGGCTCGTCGAGGAGCAGGACCTCGTCGGTGCCGCGCAGAAGCGCCTCGAGGACCAGGCGTTTCTGCTCGCCGCCGGAGAGGGTGCGCACCTGGCGCCACTGCGCCTTGTCGTACGGGACGCCGAGCGCGGCCGTCGTGCACATGTCCCAGAGCGTCTCGGCCTCGTAGCCACGCGCCTCGGCCCAGTCGGCGAGGGCCTGCGCGTACTCCAGCTGGGCGGCCTCGTCGTCCACGGCGAGGAGGGCGTGCTCGGCCTTGTCGACGGCGCGGGCGGCTTCGCGGATCCGGGGTGCGGCGACGGAGACGAGGAGGTCGCGCACGGTCGTTTCGTCCCGTACGGAGCCCACGAACTGGCGCATGACGCCGAGGCCGCCGCTGACCGTGACCGATCCGCCGTGCGGCTTCAGCTCGCCGGACAGAAGGCGCAGGAGCGTCGTCTTGCCCGCGCCGTTGGGTCCCACCAGGGCCATGACGGCCCCTTCCCCCACCCGGAAGGACACGTCGCCCAGGAGCGCCCTCCCGTCGGGAAGGAAGTACTCCAGATACGCGGCTTCGAGGTGACCCATGAGAGGCGATTGTCCGGGGCGTCGGCGCAGGTGGCAAACCGTTTTGACCGCGGGGCACGCGCGGGCCCGCGACCGGAGGACTGTGTCCGGTATATGAAACGCGCGTCTCATCATGCGGCCGGAGCGCCTACCGTGTCGGTCACGCGGGAAATCCGGGAACAGCAGAACGCGACGAGAAGGGACGGGCCCCTCATGTCCGCACCGCAGGAGACAGCCGTCTACACCCACGGGCACCACGAATCGGTGCTCCGGTCGCACACCTGGCGCACGGCGGCCAACTCGGCGGCGTACCTCCTCGGGGCGCTGGAGCCCTCCCTGCGGATCCTGGACATCGGCTGCGGGCCCGGCACCATCACCGCGGACCTGGCCGCGCTCGTCCCCGACGGGCACGTCACCGGGCTCGACCGGGCGCCGGGCGTCCTGGAGCAGGCCCGGTCGACGGCCGCCGAGCGGGGCCTGACGAACACCACGTTCACGGTGGGCGACGTGCACGCGCTGGACTTTCCGGACGACACGTTCTCCGTGGTGCACGCCCATCAGGTACTCCAGCACGTGGGCGATCCGGTGCGGGCGCTGCGCGAGATGAAGCGGGTGACCGGGCCGGGCGGTGTCGTCGCCGTCCGCGACGCGGACTACGCGGCGATGACCTGGTACCCCCTGTCCCGGGGCATGGACGACTGGCTGGACCTGTACCGGCGGGTGGCGCGGGCCAACGGGGGCGAGCCGGATGCGGGGCGGCGGCTGAAGTCCTGGGCACTGGCCGCGGGGTTCACGGACATCACCGCGACCTCGGGCACCTGGACCTACTCGACCGCGGAGGAACGGGCCTGGTGGAGCGGCCTGTGGGCCGACCGCACGGTGGCGTCGGGCTACGCCGGGCGGGCCACCGGGCAGGGCCATGCCACCGGTGAGCAGCTGAAGGCGGTGGCGGACGCCTGGCGGGAGTGGGGCGCGCGGGACGACGGATGGTTCAGTGTGCTGCACGGAGAAATTCTCTGCCGCAAGGACGCGTGAAACGAGGAATCCGGGCAATCAGAAGTCCAGGAGGTCGACACAATGGTTCCTATTCTGCTCGTACTGCTTCTGGCCCTGGTTCTTTTCGGCGCCGGATTCGCCGTGAAGGTGCTCTGGTGGATCGCGTTGGCGGTCCTTGTCCTGTGGCTGCTGGGATTCTTCATGCGCGGCACGTCCGCGAGCGGCGGCAGGGGCCGTTGGTACCGGTGGTGAGATGACGAAACCCCCGGGGCCGGCTTGAGGCCCCGAGCCCTCGAAGCCCTCTGGGCTCCCGGAGCGCAGGCCCCTTTCCCGGGGTCTGCGCTCCGGGCCGTTCAGGCGCCTTCCCCGGTGAACGAATACGCCGCCCACGGCCCGGCGAGTTCCACGCGAATTCCGGGCACCGCGCCTTTGGCTCGCTCCACCCTTTCCACGAACTTCTCGGATTCCGCCCGGGGGACGAGAAAAGCCGCATCGAGCACATTGTGTCCCGGGGTGCGGTCTTCGACGAGGAGCGCGGGGTTCCGTGACGCGCGCGGCCGGGAATCCTCGGCGTATCCGGCCAGCGTCTCGAACAGCCGGTTCGCGAGAGCCTCCGCCTGCTGCGGGGACACCGGCGGTGCGGCGGAGGTCTCGGCAGGCTCCTCGACAAAGACCCTGACGCCCCATTCCACCCGGCCCTCCAGCCGGTCCAGCGTCCGCAGGAAGTGCTCCTCGCGCGCCTCCATCATCGTCCGCACGCCGCTGTCGTCGGGAAACACACTGCCCAGCCGCAGCGGCAGCGGGGTGGTGACGGTGGTGAGCGCGTCGACGACGCCCTGGTGGGCACGGGCGACCGCGGTCAGCCAGTCGGGGTCCTCCCGGCGCGTGGGGAACGGCTCCTCGGCGAAGTCTGCCTCCGGGACATGGCTGACGACGGCCATCAGGCCGTGGTGCGGCAGCAGCCGGGGCGGATCGCCCGCCACACCGGTCAGCTGCGCCTGGAGCGGCGTGCCGTAGGGGCGGCATATGGCGTACACGTACCGCAGTCCGGTCACGGAGCCTCCTTTGGCGCACGGCGGCCGGCCGGCCGCCGTGCCGGCGTCCCGCTTCCACCGCTCAGGGCGTTCAGCCGTCGGCGGGCCGGTCCCAGCGCGCGGCCCCGGCGCGGCAGTCCGGCCCAGGGGCCGGTACGCAGGTGGGCGACGGCGTCGGCGACGGTCCAGCGGCGGGCGTGCAGCTCCGGGTCGTCCAGCTGGTCCCAGGTGATCGGGGTCGCCACGGGGGCCCCGGGCAGCGCCCGGACGGTGCAGGGGACGACCGCGGTCTGCGCGTAGGCGTTGCGCTGCACGTCCAGGTAGAGCCGGCCGGCCCGCTCCTTCTTGCGCGCGGCGGTCGTGAGCCGGTCGGGGTGCGCCTCGACGAGGGTGTCGGCGACCTCGCGGGCGAAGTCGCGCACGTCGTCGAAGTCGTGGCCGCCGTTGAGGGGCACGACGACGTGGAGCCCTCGGGATCCGGTGGTCATCGGCGCCGAGGGCAGGTTCAGCTCGTCCAGCAGTTCCGCCAGCAGCCGGGCGGCCTCCCGCACCGCCTCGAAGTCGTCGCCCGAGGGGTCGAGATCGAAGACCAGCCGGTCCGGCCGCTCGATCCGGTCGGCCCGGGACAGCCAGCGGTGCAGGGTGATGCTCGCCTGGTCGACGAGGTACAGCAGGGTGGCCGTGTCGTCGCACACGGTGTGGCGGACCGTGCCGTCCTCCTTGCCGACCTCGACGCGGGTGATCCACTCCGGATAGGTCCCGGGAGTGTGCTTCTGCATGAACGCGGGCCCGTCGATGCCGTCCGGCCGCCGCTCCAGCATCAGGGGCCTGCCCCGCAGGTGCGGCAGCATGAACGGGGCGACGGCCCGGTGATACTCGACGAGGTCGCTCTTGGTGTACTCCCGGACGCCCCCGCCGCCGGGGAAGAGCACCTTCCCCGGCCGGTGGATCCCCACCCTGCGGCGGCCGGCCCGCACCGTCCGCACGCCGTCACGGGCGTCACCGTCACGCCCCTTGCCGTCACCACCCTTGCCGTCACGGCCGTCGCCGCTGTCGGTCACGGCACGATCGCCTCCTCCGCCAGCAGCCGTCCGGCCGCCGCGATGGAATCGGCGTCGATGCCCGCGGCGCGCAGTTGCTCCTCGGGCGAGGCCGAACCGGGCATGTCGCGGACGGCCAGCCGTACCAGGCGCGGGACGGGCCGCCCGTCGGTGAAGGCGTCGAGGACCGCGTCCCCGAGACCGCCCTCCGGGTGGTGGTCCTCCACCGTCAGCAGGCAGCCGGTCTCCTCCGCCGCCCGGCGCAGGGTGTCCCGGTCGACGGGCTTGACCGAGTACAGGTCGATCACCCGGACCGCGATGCCCTGCTCGGCCAGGGTGTCCGCGGCGGCCAGCGCCTCGGGCACCGTGACACCGGCCGCGAGCACGGTCAGCCGGTCCTCGGGCGAGGAGCGCAGCACCTTGCTGCCGCCGACGGGGAACTCCTCGTCCGGACCGTAGATCACCGGGCTCTCGCCGCGCGAGGTCCGCAGGTAGCGGATGCCGTCGAGGTCCGCCATGGCGGCCACCAGGCGCGCGGTCTGGTTGGCGTCGCAGGGGTACAGCACGGTCGATCCGTGCACCGCCCGCATCATCGCCAGGTCCTCGAGGCCCATCTGGCTGGGCCCGTCCTCGCCGATGGCGACGCCGGCGTGCGAGCCGACGAGGTTGATTCCCGAGCCGCTGACCGACGCCATGCGGACGAAGTCGTACGCGCGGGTGAGGAAGGCGGCGAAGGTGGTCGCGTACGGCACCCAGCCGCGCGCCGCGATGCCGGTCGCCGCGGCGACCAGCTGCTGCTCGGCGATGTAGCACTCGACGTAGCGCTCGGGGTGCTCCTTGGCGAAGAACTCCGCACGGGTGGAGTCGCCGACCTCTCCGTCCAGGGCCACGACGTCGCCGCGCGCGGTGCCGAGGGCGGCCAGCGCCTCGCCGAAGGCGTTGCGCGTCGCGACCTTCTCGCCCTTGTCCCACCGGGGCAATTCGGCCTGCCCGGTGTGCACGGTGTGCACGGCAGGGGTGTCGGACGGTTCCCGCACCTGGACGCGCAGGTCGCGCGGGCCGCCGAGTTCGGCGATCGCCTCGTCGGCTTCCGGCAGGGGTTTGCCGTGCATCCCCTCGCGGTCCTGGACGGCCGCGACACCCTTGCCCTTGAGGGTCCGGGCGAGGATCACGGTCGGCTGCCCCTTGGTGGAGGCCGCCTCGCCGCAGGCGCGGTCGACGGCGTCGACGTCGTGCCCGTCCACCTCCACGGTGTGCCAGCCGAAGGCCTGGAACCGGCGGGCATAGGCGTCGAGGTCGTGCCCGTGCCGGGTGGGGCCGCGCTGGCCGAGCCGGTTGACGTCCACGACGGCGGTGAGATGGTCGAGGTTCTCGTACCCGGCGTGCTCGGCGGCCTCCCACACCGATCCCTCGGCCAGTTCGCTGTCCCCGCACAGCACCCACACCCGGTAGCCGGAGCGGTCGAGCCGCTTCCCGGCCAGCGCGATGCCGACGCCGACGGGCAGCCCCTGGCCGAGCGACCCGGTGGCCGTCTCGACCCAGGGCAGCCGCCGGGGAGTGGGATGCCCTTCGAGGCGGCTGCCGAGCTTACGGAAGGTGAGCAGTTCCTCGTCGTCGATGGCTCCGGCCGCCTTGAAGGCGGCGTACATCAGGGGCGAGGCGTGTCCCTTGGAGAGGATGAGGCGGTCGTTGCCCGGGTGATCGGGGCGGTCGAAGTCGTAGCGGTAGTGGTGTGCCAGCAGGACGGCCATCAGGTCGGCCGCGGACATCGAGGACGTGGGGTGCCCGGAGCCGGCGGAGGCTGCGGCGCGGATGCTGTCCACGCGCAACTGCTGTCCGAACTCGACGAGTTCACCGGTGTTCATGAGTCTCCTTGGGCGGGAGGGGTGGGATCGTCAGGATCACGGGGATACGTGGGGCCGGTCGCGTCGGCGCGGCCGGCCCCGTTCCCCGGGGCGTCGGTGCGTTTGACGGGCCCTGGGGCCGGCCGGCCCTTCGCGGGCTCACCGCCGGGCTGGTTCTTCGCGGGCTCACCGCCGGGCTGGTTCTTCGCGGGCTCACCGCCGGGCTGGTTCTTCGCCGGCTCACCGCCGGGCTGGTTCTTCGCCGGCTCACCGCCGGGCTGGTTCTTCGCCGGCTCACCGCCGGGCTGGTTCTTCGCCGGCTCGGTGGCCGGCTGCGGCGCGGCAGGATCTTCGTCCTCGCCGGCGTGGTGCCTTTGCGCCGGGCCGGGCGGCACCCGGGCCAGTTCCGGGGACGCCGTGTCGAGCGGCACCGACCACGACCGTACGAGCCCCAACTGGACCGCCTGGCGCGGCAGTACGGCGTCCAGCAGCCAGTCGGCGGCGACACGCACCCGGTTGCCGGGCATCGCCGCGAGGTGGTAGCCGCGGGCGACCGCCCCCGCCGCCGGCCCGGACAGGTTGACGCCCAGCGGGTTGGCCGCCGCCTTGACACCGCCGAGGTCCACCACGAAGCCCAGGTCGCGGTGCCGGTAGGCGCGCGGCTCGCCGTCGCCGAGGGAGGCGGCGATGTTGTGGGCGCAGACCTTGCCCTGCCGCCAGGCGTGCTGCGCGGTCATCGGGGTGTACTGTCCGGGCTTCTCCAGGTCGGGGACGGCCGCCGCGTCGCCGCAGGCGAACACCTCGGGCCGGCCCGGTACCCGCAGCTGCGGGTCGACCAGCAGCCGCCCGCGTTCCATGGGCAGCCCGAGCGACGCGGCGAGCGGATCGGGCCGTACGCCCACGCACCACACCACCGTCCGGGTGTCGACGAACTCGCCGTCGGTCAGCAGCACTCCCTCGTGCGTGGCCTCCTTCACGGAGGTCCCCATGCGTACCTCCACGCCCCGTTCGCGCAGGACCCGGTCGGCCGTGCGGGAGAGCCTCTCGTCGAGTTCGGGCAGGACGCGGTCGGCGACGTCCAGCAGCAGCCAGCGTGGCCGCATGCCTGTCCGCATGGGGTGCTTGTGGACCTGCGCGTCGCTGAACAGCTGTCCGTGCGCGGCGACCTCGGTTCCGGTGTAACCGGCACCGACCACGACGAAGGTGCACCGGGCGGCGCATTTCGCGGGATCGTCGGTGGCGGCCGCGAGCTCCACCTGCCGGGTCACGTGGTCGCGCAGGTACAGCGCCTCGGGCAGACCGCGGAAGCCGTGCGCGTGCTCGGCGACGCCGGGAATGGGCAGCAGCTTGTTGACGCTGCCGGCGGCCAGCACCAGCCGGTCGTACGCGAGGGTGCCGCCCTCGCCCTCGGGGCCGGTGTAGTGCACGGTGCGTGCCTCGAGGTCGATGCCGTCGGCCTCGCCCAGCACCAGCCGTACGTGCGGGAGCGTGCCGGAGAGGGAGACCGTGACCCGGCGCGGCTCCAGGATGCCGGCGGCGACCTGGGGCAGCAGGGGCAGATACAGGAAGTAGTCGGTCGGATTCAGCAGCGTGATGTCGGCCCGGCCGCGCGCCGAGCGGGACAGGGCGCGGGCGGTGCGGTAACCGGCGAAGCCGGCACCGACGATCACGATGCGGGGTCGCCCCACGGCTCGCCTCCAACGCTGTCGTCACGTGTTTCGGGAGACTTCCGCGTTTCCCCGCACCGGGCGGCCAAACGTCCGCCGGTCCCCGGTCCGGCCGGGCACGAGGCGGGGGCGAGCCGAGGCACAACCGCCGCCGCAGGCCAACTAGGCTCGTCGTCATGGAGATTCTGGGTGCCACACTGCGCGTCTGCGTCGACGACATCGAGACCGCGATCCCCTTCTACGAGCGGCTGGCGGGAGGCAGGGCCCTGCGCTTCGAGCGGGCCGGTGTCCAGGTGGCCGCCGTCGGCTGCTTCCTGCTGATGAGCGGCCCCGCGGCCGAACTGGACGTGCTGCGCAAGGTGGCGGCGACCATCGCGGTGAAGGACGTCGAGGAGGCCGGTCAGGTGCTGGCCGAGATGGGCGCGGACATCATCGCGGGCCCGCTCCCCACCCCGGTGGGCCGCAATCTCATCGCACGGCATCCGGACGGGGCGGTGTACGAGTACGCGGACCGCCGCACCGCCTGACCCGCCCGGCCACGGCTCCGTCCGTACCCTCCCCGTGATCCGTGCCGCCTCCGCCCGATCAGGGGAGGTGGTACGGATCAGGGGGCGGGGTGGCGTCGACGGTCTTCCGGACACGGGACGCCGTACGCGCCGACGGGTTCAGTTCGGCCCGCGCATCTCGCGGGTGAGTGCCCAGCGCTCGTGGTCGCGCCAGGCGCCGTCGATGAAGAGCATGCCCGGCGAGAACCCCTCGAGACGGAATCCGCAGCCGCGGGCCAGGGCGATGGAGGCGGCGTTGGCGGGCTGCACGTTGATCTCCAGCCGGTGCAGCCGCATCGGCCCGAAGGCGTGCCGCACGACGAGGTCCAGCCCTTCGCGCATCAGCCCGCGCCCCGCCGCGTGCGCGAACGCGCCGTACCCCAGGACACCGCACTGGAACGCCCCGTGCACGATGTTGTTGATGTTGATGAACCCGGCGATGGAGCCGTCGCCCTTCTCGCAGACCAGGAAGCCCGCCCTGGCCGGGTCCTCGATCAGCCGCTGCGCGTACGCGGAGTACGCCGAGGCGGTGTCCGGCGGGAACAGCCAGGGGTGGTGCAGGTCCCTGCTCTGCCGGGCGCGGGCGGTGAACTCGGCGCTGTCCGCGTGGGTGAAGTGGCGTATCCCCACGCGGGGGCCTTCGGCGAGGTAGCGGGAATCGGGGTGCGGCACCGTGCCACCCTACGGCGGGTACCCGATGCCCGCTGCCGCGTGCCGGACGGGCTCAGGTCAGCGCCGGTTCGTCGAGCGTCAGGGTGCCCGCGTCCGCGTCGAGTTCGGCGGTGACTCCGAACGGCACGGTGAGCGCCCCGTCGCAGTGCCCGAACCCGAACTGCTCTGCCACGGGTACGCCGAGACCGCCGAGCCGGTCGGCGAGCAGGGCCCGCACCTTCTCGTACGGGCCGCACTGCGCCCAGGAGCCGAGCAGCAGCCCCGACACGCCGTCGAGCCGGCCTGCCCGCAGCAGCTGGGTGAGGTAGCGGTCGAGGCGGTACGGCTCCTCCCCCACGTCCTCCAGGCACAGCAGGCCGCCGCGCGCGGAGGGCCTGGTGTGCGGGGTGCCGAGGCCGGCGGCGAGCAGGGCGAGGCAGCCGCCGAGCGTGACGCCGCGCGCCCGGCCGGGGACGAGCGCCGTGCCCTCGGAGGCGAGGGTGCGGACGGTCTCGGGGGCGAACAGGGTGGACCTGAGGTGCTCCTGCGCGCGGGCGTTCTTGAGGAAGTCGACGCCCGCGGCCATCGGCCCGTGCAGGGTGACCAGGCCGAGCCGGGTCGCGAACGCCTCGTGCAGGGCCGTGATGTCGCTGAACCCGACGAAGACCTTGGGCCCGGCGGCCCGCATCGCCGTCCAGTCGAGCAGGTCGACCATGCGCTGCACGCCGTAGCCGCCCCGGGCGCAGATCACCGCGTCCACCGCGGGGTCGCACCAGGCGGCCTGCAGGTCGGCGGCCCGGTCGGCGTCGGTGCCGGCCAGGTAGTCGAACTCGCCGTGCCGGTCGAGGACATGGGGTGCGGCCACCGGGTCGAGGTCCCAGCCGCGCAGCGTGTCGAGTCCGGCCTGAAGCCGATCCTCCGGCACGGGCCCGCTGGGCGCGACGACGGCCACCCGGGCGCCGGGGCCGAGCCGGGGCGGCCGCCGCAACGGTTCCACCCGGCCCACCGGCTGCCCGGCGCGGCTCGGCCGCTCGGCCCGGTTCATCGGTTCGCCCCGGCTGGTCCGGTCAGCCCAAGGACCGGCAGGCCCGGCACCTCGAGTCCGAAAACCTGCGCGTACAGGGACAGTTCGGCTTCCAGTGCGCGCACCATGGTCTCCGCGCGCCGGAAGCCGTGCCCCTCTCCCTCGAAGGTGAGGTAGGCGTGCGGCACGTCCTTGCCCTCCAGCCGGGCCAGGAACCGCTCGCACTGCACGGGAGGGCAGATGCGGTCGTCCAGGCCCTGGAGGAGCAGGAACGGTGCGGTGAGCCGGTCGGCGTGCGCGGCGGGCGAGCGTTCGGCGTACCGCTCGGGGACCTCGGCGCGCGGGCCGATGAGGCTCTCGAGGTACTGGGACTCGAAGTCGTGGGTCTCCCCCGGACCCCAGCCGGTCAGGTCGAGCACCGGGTAGATGATGGTGCCGCAGGCGTAGAGGCCGGTCGTGGTGAGGGAGACGGCCGCGGTCCAGCCGCCGGCGCTGCCGCCGCGGACGGCGAGCCGGTCGCGGTCGGCGGTGCCCTCGTCGGCGAGGGCGCGCGCGACGGCGGCGCAGTCTTCGACGTCGACGACGCCCCACTGCTCGCGCAGCCGGTCGCGGTAGGCACGCCCGTAGCCGGTGGAGCCGCCGTAGTCGACCTCGGCGACGCCGATGCCGCGCGAGGTGAAGTAGGCGATCTCGAGGTCGAGGACGAGCGGTGCCCGGCCGGTGGGCCCGCCGTGCGCCCGGATCACGTACGGCGCCGGCTCGCCGTCGGGCCCGGCGCAGCCGGGGCTGCGCGGCGGGTACACCTGGGCGTGGATCTCGCGGCCGTCCGGTCCGGTGAAGGTGCGGACCTGCGGTTCGGGGTAGTGGGCGGGGTCCACGGCGTCCTCGTGCGGGGCACCGATCACCCGGGCCCTGCCGGTGCGGGTGTCCAGCTCGACGACCTCGTGGGCACTGCGCGGGCTCGCTCCGACCGCGACGACGCGCTCACCGTGGGCCGCGAGCGTGGGCGTGAACTCGGTCCAGGGGCCGGCCGCGTCGACGACGTCGCCCGTCCGCGGGTCGAGTATGCCGAGCGTGGCGGCGCCCCGGCCGTGCACGACGGCGATCAGGCCGCTGTCCAGCGGGGTGAACCAGCGCGACCCCGGTTTCCACAGCGGCCCGCCGAACTCCTCCTCGCGCGGGCAGACGGGTTCGCCGTCGAGGTAGAGGTTCCACCAGCCGGTGCGGTCGCTCGAGTGGAGCAGTCGGCCGTCGTGCGTCCAGTCGGCCTGGGCGACCGACTCGCCGGGGCCGCCCGCCACGGTGCGGGCGTCGTGCAGGGTGCCGTCGGGTGCGACGTCGGCGAGGCGGAGTTCGGTGCCGTCCCAGGGCATGCGGGGATGGTCCCAGGCCAGCCAGGCGACGAGCCGCCCGTCGGGGGCAAGGCGCGGCCCGGTGACGAACCGGTGGCGGTCGTCGGTGAGTTCGCGCACGGCCCCGCGAGCGTCGGCGGCCGAGCCGTCCAGTGGTACGGCGGCCAGGACGCGGCGCACGTCACCGGGGCCGTCGCCGGTGAACTCCTCCAGGACGCACCACACCTCGCCGCGGTCCGGCAGCAGGGTCGGCTCGGCCCAGCGAAGCCCCTGCCCCACCGGGGAGACGGGGGTCAGCGGACGCGGCTCGCCGCCCGGTTCGTACCGGTAGAGGCGCTGGTCGGCGAAGTCGACGAACACCACGAGCGGATCGTCGTCCCGCACGAACCCGGCCCAGGGCCGTCCGCCGTACTCGTGGACCCGGCTGCGCACGTTCCACGGCGCGGGCAGGACGGACTCCTCGACGCCGTCGGAGTGCCGGCGCACCAGGGTGCGGCGGCCGCCCTCGGCGGGCCGGGGCTCGGTCCACCACACCTCGTCCCCGACGAACCCCACGTACTCGGGGCTTCCGTCGTGCGCCGCGGCCGTGGCCGCGTCGATGGGCGAGGGCCACTCGCCGTACGGCAGGGTCCGCACCGTCTCCCCCACGCTCTCGCCCATCCGCTCAGGCCGTCCGCAGGAACCGGTCGAGGACGCGGACGCCGAAGTGGAGTGCCTCGACGGGGACTCGCTCGTCGACCCCGTGGAAGAGGGCCTGGTAGTCGAAGCCCTCCGGCAGCTTCAGCGGGGCGAAGCCGTAGCCGGTGATGCCGAGGCGGGAGAACTGCTTGGCGTCCGTGCCGCCGGACATGCAGTACGGCACGGGGTGCCCCTCGGGTGCGAACTCCTGCACGGCGGCCCGCATCCGGGCGAACGTCGTCGAGTCCACCGGCGACTGGAGGGCCGGCTCGCGGTGGTGGAACTCCCAGTCCACGTCGGGCCCGGTGAGCCGGTCCAGGGTGGCGTGGAAGTCGTCCTCGCCCCCGGGCAGGATCCGTCCGTCGATGTACGCCTCGGCCTGGCCGGGGATCACGTTGACCTTGTAGCCGGCGTCCAGCATCGTCGGGTTGCTGCTGTTGCGGAGGGTGTGCTCGACGAGTTTCGCGGCCGGGCCCAGCTTGGTGAGCAGCGCGTCCACGTCGGACAGGTCGGGGTCGACACCGTACAGGGCGGCGAGTTCGGTAAGGGCCGCGCGGACGGTCGGGGTGAGGCGCAGCGGCCACTCGTGCTCGCCGATGCGGGTGACGGCGGCGGCGAGGCGGGTCACCGCGTTGTCCCGGTTGACCTTGGAGCCGTGGCCGGCCCGCCCGCGCGCGGTGAGTTTGAGCCAGGCCGTGCCGCGCTCCCCGGCCGCGATGGGGTAGAGCTGCCGGCCGGTGCCGTCGTGCACGGTGTAGGCGCCCGACTCGCTGATCCCCTCGGTGCAGCCCTCGAAGAGCTGCGGGTGCCGGTCGGCGAGGAAGCCGGAGCCGTCCTCGGCGCTGGCCTCCTCGTCGGCGGTGAAGGCGATCACGATGTCGCGCCGGGGCCGCACGCCCTGGCGGGCCCAGGCCCGCACCACGGCGAGGATCATCGCGTCCATGTTCTTCATGTCGACGGCGCCGCGCCCCCAGACCACCCCGTCGCGCACCTCGCCGGAGAACGGGTGCACGCTCCAGTCGGCGGCCTCGGCCGGTACGACGTCGAGGTGGCCGTGGACGAGGAGCGCGTCGGCCGTCGGGTCGGTGCCCGTGAGGCGCGCGACGACGTTGGTCCGGCCGGGGGTGCGTTCGAGCAGCACCGGTTCCAGGCCCGCTCCGGCCAGCCGCTCCGCCGCGTACTCGGCGGCGGGCCGCTCCTGGCAGTCACCGCCGCCCCGGTTCGTGGTGTCGATCCTGATGAGCTCGGACGTGAAGGTCACGACCTCGTCCAGGGCGCGTTCGTCAGCCATACTGCTCCTCCACCGCGGCCGAGGCGATCGTGGTGACCGCCTTGAAGGTGCGGATCCCGTCGTACATGGTCCCGCTGGTGTACGCCACTTTCCGCTCACCGGTCCGGGCCACGCCCGGCACGACGGTGGCGGCCATGGCCAGATGCTCTGCGTCGAACTCCACCGCGACGGTGAAGGGGCCCCCGGCCACCGGCTCGTGGCGCACCGCGAGCGCGGCGGCGTCCTTGGCCGCCGCGCGGATGTCGAAGGCCGTCCGGGCGGGCGTCCGGCACACGGCCGCGTACCGCGACACGTGGTCCTTGACCGCGACCTTCAGTGCCCCGGGTGCGTAGCCGAGCGCGTCCTCGCAGGCCACGTCGTCGCCGGTGACCAGGACGACCGGCACCCCGTACTCGGCGACGACGGCCGCGTTGAGCAGGCCCTCGCTCGCCCGTTCGCCGTTCAGCCACACGCCGGTGATGGAGTTGGCGAGGAAGGTGTGGGCGAGGACGCCCTCCATGCCGGCGCCCGCGTGGTAGCCGACGAACGCGATGCCGTCCACGTCGCCGTGCTGCACGCCTTCGACCATGGACAGGGACTTGTGCCGCCCGGTGAGCATCTCGGCCCGCTCGTCGAGCCGCTCCAGCAGGAGATTGCGCATGCTCCAGTGCGCCTCGTTGATCAGCACCTCGTCGGCGCCGCCGTCGAAGAAACCGCACACGGCGGCGTCGACGTCGGAGGTGAACATGGACCGGCAGCGCTCCCACTGCGGGGTGCCCGGCAGCACGTCGGCCGGCCAGGTGACACCGGTGGCGCCCTCCATGTCGGCGCTGATGAGGATCTTCATGCGCCTCACGCTACGTCCTGCCGCCAAAGCTCTGCCAGGCCTGTGGAAAACTCTCACCGGCCCGGACCAATGACGGTACAGGACGCACGGAACCGCCTCCCACCAGCCCCTATGCCTCCAGCCCCTGTACCTCCATGTCCTGTGCCACGCCCCGGGTCACCCGGCGCGCCCGGTCACGTACCAGGCGGACGGCAGTTCGATGCGGGAGCCGTCGGACGGCACTCCGTCGTGGTGGGGGGGAGGAGGCAAGGGGGCCGGCCGCCTCACGGCACCGCCGGCCCCCTCACGTCACCGCACCGGCTACTTCTCGACCTCGGCGGCGAGCTTGGCCAGCAGCGCGTCGTGGATGCGCGCGAGCCCCTTGGGGGCGAAGGTCCTCTCGAAGAAGCCGCCGATGCCCCCGGCGCCGGTCCAGGTGGTGGTCACGACGACCCGGGACTTCCCCTCCCCGGCCGGGGTGACGCGCCAGGTGGTGACCATGGACGAGTTGCGGTCCTTCTCGACCAGTTCGCCGTCGCTCGGCTCGGTGACCTCCATCAGACAGTCACGGACGCGCTTGCTGGTGGCCTGGAGCTTCCAGTGGACGAGGCTGCCCTCCCCGTCACCGCCCTCGCGGACCTCGTACTCGCTGTACTGCTCGGGCATCACCTTCGCGCGTGTGCCGCTGTAGTCGGCGAGGGCGTCGAACACCGTCTCCGCGTCCGCCGCGACGATCCGCTCCGTAGTGGCCTCGACCTGCGCCATCGATTTCCTCCAGGACATGGGTTCTCGGTGGGTCGGGGCAAGCCAACCACCCCCTCGCCCGGCCCCCCAAATCGGGGGTCCCGAAGTGATCGGGAGTGCTCCCGAAGCGATCACCCGCACGATCAAGGGAACATGTGTTCTATTGTGTGGGTCGGTACCGCCAGGGACACGCGAGCGCGTACGTACCGCACTGCGTACTGCGCCTCAAGTCCCCCTTCGCCCGGGGAGGTTCGTTGATCAGCGCACCGCACGCAGACGGAGCCTGGAAGAGCATGACGAGGTCGATCCCCACCGGGAGGACGGACCCGCGCCCCGCCCCGGGAGAAGCAGGACGGGCCGCCCGCACCGAACTCTTCCAGGGATCGGGCGCACGCCCCGCGGGCGATGCCGTCGCACCGTGGCTGCTGCTGCGCGAGCACACGGCGCGCCGCCTCGACGGCCGGCAGCCCCCACTGCGTCCGCTCGGAGGCTGACACCCACCCGCACAGGACCGGCGCTGCTCCAGGTGCACGGTATACGAGGGCATCGCCCCACCGCGCACGGCCCCGCCCCACCCGCGGAGCGCCCCACCCAACTCTCGCTTCTTCAGAAGCATTCGAGGGCATCCGGCGACCCGATCGGGTCAAGAGCCGGCAGAACACGTTCATCCGGCGGCTCGTTCCGGGACGATGCCGCGTGGACCGTGAGCCCGCGGTTCACCGACCTCCGTCCTGGGAGGACCCATGAGGAAACGCGCAGCAGTGCTGTGCGGTGCCGCCGCCGTCATGGCCGGGAGCCTGACGGCCCTGCCCGCCGAGGCGGCCGCACCGAGCGGTGCCGACACGTTCCGCGCGGCGAAGCCCGCGTGGAAGGACTGCGGCACCGAGGATTATCCGGCGCTGCAGTGCGCGTCCGTCGAAGTGCCGCTCGACCACGCCCGCCCCGGGGGGCGGAAAATCACCCTCGCGCTGTCCCGTGTGCCGCACACCGCGAAGAAGTACCAGGGCCCCCTGCTGGTCAACCCGGGCGGCCCCGGGGGCAGCGGGCTGCCGCTCGCCGGTTTCGTCGCGGCCTCGCTGCCGAAGGAGGTGGCAGCCCAGTACGACGTGATCGGCTTCGACCCGCGCGGGGTGGGCGCGAGCAAGCCGGCCCTCGACTGCCGGCCGGGCTTCTTCGACCCGGTACGGCCGAACCCGGTGCCGAGCGCCCCCGCGGTGGAGCGGGCCAACCTCGAGCGCGTGAAGTCGTTCGCGGACGCCTGCGGCAAGAAGCACGGGGATCTCCTGCCGTACGTGAACACGACCAGCGCGGTGCGCGACATGGACGTGATCCGTCAGGCGCTGGGCGCCAGGAAGATCAATTACTTCGGCTACTCCTACGGCACGTACCTGGGCGCCGTGTACGCCAAGCTGTTCCCGGAGCGGGTGCGGCGCCTGGTCCTCGACTCGGTCGTCGACCCCACCGAGGTCTGGTACGAGGCCAACCTGAACCAGGACCACGCCTTCAACGACCGCCACCGCGCCCTGATGGCCTGGATCGCCGAGCACGACAGCACGTACCGGCTGGGCACCGGTCCGGAGGGGGTCGAGGCCGAGTGGTACGCGATGCGCGCGGCCCTGGCGAAGAGGCCGGCCGGTGACAAGGTGGGCGCTGCCGAGCTGGAGGACACCTTCCTCCCGGGCGGCTACTACAACGGCTACTGGCCCTACCTGGCGGAGGCGTTCGCGGCGTACGTGAACGACGGCGACTCGGGACCCCTGGTCGAGACGTACGAGAACTTCGGCGCGGTCGACGCCGCCGGCGACAACGGGTACAGCGTCTACACGGCCGTCGAGTGCAGGGACGTGTCCTGGCCGCGGGACTGGCGGCAGTGGCGCAAGGACAACTGGGAGGTGTACGAGCGGGCGCCGTTCATGACGTGGAACAACGCCTGGTACAACGCGGCGTGTGCGTTCTGGCCGACCGGGTCGCAGCGGCCGGTGAACGTCGTCAACACGAAGCTCCCGCCGGCGCTGCTCTTCCAGGCCACCGACGACGCGGCCACCCCGTACCAGGGCGGCGTGACGGTCCACCATCTGCTGGCCGGCTCCAGCCTGGTGGTGGAGCAGGGCGGCGGCAACCACGGCATCACGCTGAGCGGCAACGCCTGCCTGGACGAGCACCTGACGGCCTACCTGACCGACGGCACCGTGCCGCGCGGCCGCGGCGAGGCCGACGCGGTCTGCGAGCCCCTTCCCGACCCGGCCCCGCGCACGTCGAAGGCGGCATCCACCACGTCCCGCGGCTCGACCCTCCACGGCCTCCTCGGCTTCCGCAACTGAGCGGGGCGTTCGTCGGGGGCGGGGAGCCGGGGCGGGGCGGGGCACGTGACGCGTCGTCGGACCCCTGGTCCACCATGGGGCCCATGAGTGAGCCGACCGGGGCCCCCGCCCCCGACCGCGTCCTTCCCGCCTCCCCGGCGGGCATCGTCCCGCGTCCGATGACGGCGGACGACTGCGGCGGCGTGGCCGGGATCCGCGTACGCGGCCGGCAGTACGCCTACGAGGGCCTGGTCCCCCAGCCGTATCTCGACGGGCTCGACGTCGCGGCGGACGCCGACCGGCAGCGCGCCCGGCTGCTGGACGGCGACGGGAGTGTGCGGAACCTGGTCGTCGACGGGGACGACGGCGGGCTTCTCGGCCGGGTCGCCTTCGGCCCGTACCGGGACGGCGACACACGCACCGGGGACGCCGAGTTGTACGCCCTCCACCTCCGCCCCGAACACATCGGGCGGGGCGTGGGCAGGGTCCTCCTCGCGGCGGCGACCCGGCACTGCGCCGACGCCGGGCACGCGCGCATGTACCTGTGGGTCCTCAAGGGCAACACCCGCGCCCGCCGCTTCTACGAGCGCGCCGGCTTCGTCGCGGACGGCGCCGAGGAGGCCTTCGAGGTGGGCGGGGCGGTGGTGCCGGAGGTGCGGTACGCGAAGGAACCGCTCCGCGACTGAGCAAGCAGCCGGCCCCGCCCCGGGAGCCCCCTCAACCGGTTCTGCGGCTACCGCTGCCCGGGAATCAGTGGCGGCCCCGGCGCCTGCCGCTGCCCCGGGATCCGCGCCAGGGCGTGGACCGCCGCCTCGGCCAGGGCGGGGTGGGCCAGGGCCTCGTTCAGGACGGGTGCGGCGCGGGCGTCGCCGAGTTCGCCCAGTCCGTCCACGCAGGCGAGGGCCACCCCGCGGTACGGGTCGTGCGGGCGCAGCCGCCGCTGCAGCGTGGTGATCAGGGCGGGCACCGCCTCCGGGGCGCGCAGCGCGACGAGCAGGCGTACGGGGTGCAGGGCGTAGGCGACGCGGAGTTCGTTGGTGGCGAGGGCGGCGGCGGCGCGGGCGGTGCGCGGGTCGCCGAGGCGGGCCAGGGCGTGGGCGGCGGCGGCACAGCGCGGGGGGTCCCGGTGGTTGAGGAGGAGGACGAGGGACTCGAAGGCCCGCCGGTCCCCCGCGAGCCCGAGGCGGAAGGCGGCCAGCTCCCTGGCCCACAGCGGCTGCCCGGTTTCGGTGAGTACGGCGGCCAGGGCATCGGGGTCCTCGGTCGCCAGAAGCCGGTCGAGGGACGCCGATCCGGCCGCTCCGGCCGCCTCACTCCGTAAGCGCTCCGTGAGCGATCGCAACTCTTCGTCCATGCTCCGAGGTTAGACGGCCCACCCGCATCTCGGGACGTGCATCACAAACACCGGGGGCTGGCGCGCTCGTTACCGGCGAGTTAAGCTCAATCGAGCGAGTTACCCACTCGCGTTCCCGCTGTTCGTTTCTCCTCACGGTGGTTTGGTGACGCAGCCACGGTGAGTGCAGTCGGTTCGGTACTCGTGTACCGCAGTACGGCTCGGCCTCGGGACAGGGCCGGTCGGAACCGCCGTTCCCGGGCGTGTGCACGCCCGTCGTGACGGCACCGGGCGTGTGCGCTCGCAGCCCGGCATCACCCGCACTCCGTACGCACGCACCCGGTGCGCCCTTCGGCGCACCGGGGCGCGTTCTCCGTCGTCACCCTCATTCCTGGAGTCCCTCGATGGCCACTCCCCTGTCCCCCCAGTCCGGCACTTCCGTGTCCCCGCTCCGGACCGTCGCCGTGGTCGGCCTCGGCACGATGGGCACCGGCATCGCCGAGGTCCTCGCCAAGGCCGGCCGCGAGGTGGTCGGCATCGACATCAGCGCGGCCCGGGCCGCGCGGTGCGTCGCCGCCCTGGAGTCCTCGACGGCCCGCGCCGTGGGGCGCGGCCGGCTCACCACGGAGCAGCGAACGGAGCTGCTGGCCCGCGTGACCACCTCCACCGACGTCGCGGCGGCGGCCGGCGCCGATCTGGTGATCGAGGTGGTGCCGGAGTCGTACGAGGCCAAGCAGCAGGTCTTCCGGGAACTCGACGCCGTGGTGCGGCCGGAGACGATCCTGGCGACCGGTACCAACGCCCTGTCGGTCACCCGCCTCGCCGCCGACTCGGCCCGCCCCGAGCGCGTGCTGGGTCTGCACTTCTTCAATCCGGCCCCCGCGATGAAGCTGGTGGAGGTCGTCTCCTCGGTGCTGACCTCGCCGGCGGCCGTCACCGCGGTCACCGATCTGGCCCTGGACCTGGGCAAGGAGCCGGTCGCGGTCGGCGACCGGCCCGGATTCGTCGCCGACGGACTGCTGTTCGGCTATCTCAACCAGGCCGCCGCGATGTACGAGTCGAACTACGCGTCCCGCGAGGACATCGACGCCGCGATGCGGCTGGGCTGCGGTCTGCCGATGGGACCGCTGGCGCTGCTCGACCTGATCGGCGTCGACACCGCGCGCACGGTCCTGGAGGCCATGTACACGGAGTCCCGCGACCGGCTGCACGCGCCGGCCCCGATCCTCGGGCAGCTGAGCGAGGCGGGTCTGACGGGCCGCAAGGCGGGGCGCGGCTTCTACACGTACGAGGAGCCGGGCAGCGCCGCCGTCGTGCGGGACGCGCTGACCCCGCCGGAGGGCGGCCGGCCCACCGAGGGCCGGCCGGTCCGTTCGGTGGGCGTGGCGGGCTCGGGCACCATGGCCTCGGGGATCGCCGAGGTGTTCGCCAAGGCCGGCTACCACGTGGTCCTCGCCGCACGCAGTGCGGAGAAGGCGCAGGGCGCCAAGGCCCGGATCGGGAAGTCGCTGACGCGCTCCGTCGACAAGGGGCGGATGACCGCCGAGGCCGCCGCCCAGGCTCTGGAGCGGGTCCGGCCGACGGGCTCCTACGACGACTTCGCCGACGTGGACCTGGCGGTCGAGGCGGTCGCCGAGGACCTGGAGGTCAAGCGGCAGCTGTTCGGGACACTGGACAAGGTGTGCAAGCCGGGAGCGGTGCTCGCCACCACCACCTCCTCGCTGCCCGTGATCGCCTGTGCCCGCGCGACCTCGCGTCCGCAGGACGTGATCGGCATGCACTTCTTCAACCCGGCGCCGGCCATGAAGCTGGTCGAGGTGGTCCGTACGGTGCTGACCGGGGACGACGTCCACGCGACGGTGCGCGAGGTCTGCCACGCGATCCGCAAGCACGCCGTGGACTGCGGCGACCGGGCCGGGTTCATCGTCAACGCGCTGCTGTTCCCGTACCTCAACAACGCGGTCAAGATGGTGCAGGAGCACTACGCCGGCATCGACGACATCGACGCCGCGATGAAGCTGGGCGGCGGTTACCCGATGGGCCCGTTCGAGCTGCTGGACGTGGTCGGGCTGGACGTCTCGCTCGCGATCGAGAAGGTCCTGCACCGCGAGTTCCGCGACCCGGGGCTGGCCCCGGCACCGCTGCTGGAACACCTGGTGGCCGCGGGCTGCCTCGGCCGCAAGACCGGCCGCGGCTTCCGCGAATATGCCAAGCGCTGAGCTCCCGCACCGCCTGGACGACTGGCACCGCGGCGACGGCCAGTGGGGCGGGCTGCTGGAACCCGACCGGTTCCCGCAGCCCGCGGGCCGCACCGCTCCCCCGCCCCCCGGGGACGGGGGAGTTCCCGGCCGGGCGCGGCGAGCTGCGCGCATGCAGTACGTTCGGGGCATGTCCCAGCCCGCCAGGTCCTCCCGTACACCCGTCACGACCGAGCCGCCGGAACGCGCCGCAGGCACGCGCGCCGCCGCCCAGCGGCTGAAGATGCGCCGGGAACTGGCGGCCGCCGCGATGGAGCTGTTCGCGACCAAGGGGTACGAGGCCACCACCGTCGACGAGATCGCGGCCGCGGCCGGGGTCGCCCGCCGGACCTTCTTCCGGCACTTCCGCTCCAAGGAAGAGGCGATCTTCCCGGATCACGACGACACCCTGGTGCGCGCCGAGGCGGTGCTCAACGCGGCCCCGGCACACGAGCATCCGCTCGACACGGTGTGCCGCGGCATCAAGGAGGTCATGCGGATGTACGCGGCGCGGCCGGAGATCTCGGTCGCCCGCTACCGGCTGACGCGTGAGGTGCCCACCCTGCGCGAGGCGGAGATCGCTTCGGTGGCCCGCTACGAGCGCCTCTTCACCCGTTATCTGCTCGGCCACTTCGACGAGCACGCGCACGACGAGGACGCGGGCGACGACCCGCTGCTGGCCGAGGTCGCCGCGTCCGCCGTGGTCACCGCGCACAACCACGTGCTGCGGCGCTGGCTCAGGGCGGACGGCCAGGGTGATGTGGAGGCGGAACTCGACCACGCCTTCTCGATCGTCCGCAAGACCTTCGGGAGCGGGATCATGGCGGGCCGCCGTACGGTGCCGCCGAGGCCGCCGGCCGCGTCGGTGTCCACCCAGGGCGAGGTGCTGGTGACGGTCGCCCGCACCGACGCCCCGCTGGACGAGGTGATGCGGACCATCGAGCGGGCCCTGAAGGAACGCTGAGCACGCCCTCAGCGCTGTGACGACGGCCACCCCACCGGGTGGCCGTTTTGCCATGTCAGGGCCGCTTTTCGCGCCCTCTGCCGGCGCCGTTCGATCGATCATCGCTCATTTGTTACGTAAAGATTTCATCTGAGATCGATTCATGGCACCCGGTGCCTTGCACGCTGTCACGGCGTGCCATACGTTGAAGGAGTCCGGGCGGCCGGCGCGCAGAGACCCTTCGTGCGCCGGCTGTCCCAGCAAGCCGGAAGGCCTGCCCGCCCGGACGCCTGCGTCACAGGCACCCTCCCGCGCCACCAAGCGCTGCCGAAGCACCACCGCCGAACCGACGGCATCCCCCAAACCCTCAGCAGCAACGACGTAACCCTCAGCGCCCCTCCCTCAGGGTGCTCACCGCCGGAGGCAACACCGTGACCATGAAGGACATCCTGGCCGCGATCCAGTCGCCCGACTCCACGTCGGAGGACTTCGCCGCCCTGCCGCTGCCCGAGTCGTACCGTGCGATCACCGTGCACAAGGACGAGACGGAGATGTTCTCCGGGCTCGCCACCCGCGACAAGGACCCGCGCAAGTCGATCCACCTCGACGACGTGCCCGTGCCCGAACTCGGCCCGGGTGAGGCCCTGGTGGCCGTGATGGCCTCCTCGGTCAACTACAACTCGGTGTGGACGTCGATCTTCGAGCCGATGGCGACCTTCGGCTTCCTGGAGCGCTACGGCAAGCTCAGCGAGCTGACCAGGCGCCACGACCTGCCGTACCACATCATCGGTTCCGACCTCGCCGGCGTCGTGCTGCGCACCGGTCCCGGCGTCAACGCCTGGCACCCCGGCGACGAGGTCGTCGCCCACTGCCTCTCCGTCGAGCTGGAGTCCAGCGACGGCCACAACGACACGATGCTCGACCCGGAGCAGCGGATCTGGGGCTTCGAGACCAACTTCGGCGGCCTGGCGGAGATCGCGCTGGTGAAGTCCAACCAGCTGATGCCGAAGCCGGACCACCTGAGCTGGGAGGAGGCCGCCGCCCCCGGACTGGTCAACTCCACCGCCTACCGGCAGTTGGTCTCCCGCAACGGCGCCGGCATGAAGCAGGGCGACAACGTGCTCATCTGGGGCGCGAGCGGCGGACTCGGCTCCTACGCCACCCAGTTCGCGCTGGCCGGCGGCGCCAACCCGATCTGCGTCGTCTCCAGCGAGCAGAAGGCGGACATCTGCCGGGCGATGGGCGCCGAGGCGATCATCGACCGCACCGCCGAGGGCTACAGGTTCTGGAAGGACGAGCACACCCAGGACCCGCGCGAGTGGAAGCGCTTCGGCAAGCGCATCCGCGAACTCACCGGCGGCGAGGACGTCGACATCGTCTTCGAGCACCCCGGCCGCGAGACCTTCGGCGCCTCCGTGTACGTCACCCGCAAGGGCGGCACCATCGTCACCTGCGCCTCCACCTCGGGCTACCACCACGAGTACGACAACCGGTACCTGTGGATGTCCCTGAAGAAGATCGTCGGCTCCCACTTCGCCAACTACCGCGAGGCCTGGGAGGCCAACCGCCTCGTCGCCAAGGGGAAGATCCACCCCACGCTGTCGCGGGTGTACTCCCTCGAGGACACCGGCCAGGCCGCCTACGACGTGCACCGCAACCTCCACCAGGGCAAGGTCGGCGTGCTGTGCCTGGCCCCCGAGGAGGGCCTGGGCGTGCGCGACCACGAGAAGCGCGCGAAGCACGAGGACGCCATCAACCGCTTCCGGAACATCTGAGGGATCACATGAGCGAGCGTCAGAGCGCGCCGCGGGCGCGAGGGGAACGGGACCGGCCGTGGCTCATGCGGACCTACGCCGGCCACTCCACGGCCGAGGCGTCGAACGAGCTGTACCGGCGCAATCTCGCCAAGGGCCAGACCGGCCTGTCGGTGGCGTTCGACCTGCCCACGCAGACCGGCTACGACCCCGACCACGTCCTCGCCCGCGGTGAGGTCGGCCGGGTCGGGGTGCCGGTCTCGCACATCGGCGACATGCGCAGGCTGTTCCAGGACATCCCCCTGGAGCAGATGAACACCTCGATGACGATCAACGCCACCGCCATGTGGCTGCTGGCGCTCTACCAGGTCGTCGCCGAGGAGCAGGGCGCGGACATCACCCGGCTCCAGGGGACGACCCAGAACGACATCGTCAAGGAGTACCTCTCGCGCGGCACGCACGTGTTCCCGCCGGGGCCGAGCCTGCGCCTGACGACGGACATGATCGCGTACACGGTCTCCCGCATGCCGAAGTGGAACCCGATCAACATCTGCAGCTACCACCTGCAGGAGGCGGGCGCCACACCGGTCCAGGAGATCGCGTACGCGATGTCCACGGCGGTCTCGGTGCTCGACGCCGTGCGCGACGGCGGCCAGGTGCCGCCGGAGCGCATGGGCGACGTCGTCGGCCGCATCTCGTTCTTCGTGAACGCGGGCGTCCGCTTCGTCGAGGAGATGTGCAAGATGCGCGCCTTCGGCCGCATCTGGGACCGCGTCACGCGCGAGCGGTACGGCATCGAGAACCCCAAGCACCGCCGTTTCCGCTACGGCGTCCAGGTCAACTCCCTCGGCCTGACCGAGGCGCAGCCGGAGAACAACGTCCAGCGGATCGTGCTGGAGATGCTGGCCGTGACCCTCTCCAAGGACGCACGCGCGCGTGCCGTCCAGCTGCCGGCCTGGAACGAGGCCCTGGGCCTGCCCCGCCCCTGGGACCAGCAGTGGTCGCTGCGCATCCAGCAGGTGCTCGCCTACGAGAGCGACCTGCTGGAGTACGAGGACCTCTTCGAGGGCTCCAAGGTGGTCGAGGCGAAGGTGGACGAGCTGGTCGAGGCGTCGCTCACCGAGATGGGGCGGATCGAGGAGATGGGCGGCGCGATGGCCGCCGTCGAGTCCGGCTACCTGAAGTCCCAGCTGGTCTCCTCGCACGCCGCTCGCCGGGCCCGGATCGAGTCGGGCGAGGAGAAGATCATCGGGGTCAACGCCTTCGAGGGCACCGAGCCGAACCCGCTGACCGCCGACCTCGACACCGCGATCCACACGGTCGACCCGGCCGTCGAGGCCCGGGTCGTCACGGCGCTGCGAAACTGGCGCGACACGCGCTACCAGCCGCCGTTCAACCACCCGCGTCCCTGCAAGGCGCTGGAGGCGCTGAAGGAGGCCGCGAAGGGCGACGGCAACCTGATGGAGGCCACCCTGGAGTGCGCCCGCGCGGGGGCCACGACCGGCGAATGGGCCGGCGCCCTGCGCGAGGTGTTCGGCGAGTACCGCGCCCCGACCGGGGTGTCCTCGGCGCCGGTAGCCGTCCCGGCCGAGGAGGGCTCGGCGCTCGCCGGCGTCCGCCGCAAGGTGGACGTGACGGCCCGTGACCTCGGTGTCGGCAAGCTGCGCTTCCTGGTCGGCAAGCCGGGCCTGGACGGCCACTCCAACGGTGCCGAGCAGATCGCCGTGCGGGCCCGGGACGCCGGGTTCGAGGTGGTCTACCAGGGCATCCGGCTCACGCCGGAGCAGATCGTGGACGCCGCCCTCGCGGAGGACGTGCACGCGGTGGGCCTGTCCATCCTCTCCGGCTCCCACGCCCAGCTGGTGCCGGACGTGCTGGAGCGGCTGCGCGAGGCCGGTGCGGCCGACATCCCGGTGATCGCCGGCGGGATCATCCCGAACGCCGACGCCGAGCGGCTCAGGGCCGCCGGAGTGGCCGCCGTCTTCACCCCGAAGGACTTCGACATCACCGGGATCATCGGCCGTATCGTCGACGAGATCCGCAACGCGAACAAGCTCGACCCCCTGGAGGTCCCCGCATGACGACTCCCTCGCCCCAGGTCAACCGGCTTCGCCCCCGGCGCTCCTGCCTGGCGGTGCCGGGCTCGAACCCGCGTTTCCTGGAGAAGGCCCAGGGCCTCCCGGCGGACCAGGTCTTCCTCGACCTGGAGGACGCCTGCGCCCCGCTCGCCAAGCCCGAGGCGCGGCACACCATCGTCAAGTTCCTCAACGAGGGCGACTGGACCGGCAAGACACGCGTGGTCCGGGTCAACGACTGGACGACCGAGTGGACGTACCGCGACGTCGTGACCGTCGTCGAGGGCGCCGGCCCGAACCTCGACTGCATCATGCTGCCGAAGGTCCAGGACGCCCAGCAGGTCGTCGCCCTGGACCTCCTCCTGACCCAGATCGAGAAGACCATGGGCTTCGAGGTCGGCCGCATCGGCATCGAGGCGCAGATCGAGAACGCCCGGGGACTGAACAACGTCAACGCGATCGCGCAGGCCTCCCCGCGCGTGGAGACGATCATCTTCGGCCCGGCCGACTTCATGGCGTCGATCAACATGAAGTCGCTGGTCGTGGGCGAGCAGCCGCCCGGCTACCCGGCGGACGCCTACCACTACATCCTGATGAAGATCCTGATGGCCGCCCGCGCCAACAACCTCCAGGCGATCGACGGCCCCTACCTGCAGATCCGCAACGTCGACGGCTACCGCGCGGTCGCGCAGCGCGCCGCGGCCCTCGGCTTCGACGGCAAGTGGGTACTGCACCCGGGCCAGGTCGAGGCGTCCAACGAGATCTTCTCGCCCTCCCAGGAGGACTACGACCACGCCGAGCTGATCCTGGACGCGTACGACTACTACACGTCCGAGGCGGGCGGCAAGAAGGGCTCTGCGATGCTCGGCGACGAGATGATCGACGAGGCCAGCCGCAAGATGGCCCTGGTCGTCTCCGGCAAGGGCCGCGCCGCCGGTATGCGGCGCACCAGCACGTTCGAGATCCCGGAGGCCTGAGCGCGATGCAGTTCGGACGCACCTACGAGGAGTTCGAGGTCGGCGCGGTCTACAAGCACTGGCCCGGGAAGACGGTCACGGAGTACGACGACCACCTCTTCTGCCTCCTCACCATGAACCACCACCCCCTCCACATGGACGCCCACTACGCGGAGAGGGCGACGGACTTCGGCAAGAACGTCGTCGTGGGCAACTACGTCTACTCGCTGCTGCTCGGCATGTCGGTGCCGGACGTCTCCGGGAAGGCGATCGCCAACCTGGAGATCGAGTCGCTGCGGCACGTGGCGCCGACCTTCCACGGCGACACGGTCTACGGCGAGACGACCGTGCTCGACAAGTGGCCGTCCAGGTCGAAGAACGACCGCGGCATCGTCCACGTCGAGACCAGGGGGTACAAGCAGGACGGCACCCTGGTGTGCGTGTTCCGCCGCAAGGTGATGGTGCCGACCGAGACGTACATCAAGGAGCGCGGCGGCGAGCAGCCCGGCCGCCCGCCCGTCTCCCACCACCGCCCTCGGACGACGCCCCTGCGGGGCGACACCCCTGGATCCGAACCCGAGCAGCAGGAGAAGTAAGAGATGAGCCGTCTCGCCCAGACCCACGGCCTCACGGACGTCCAGCGGGAGATCCTGTCCACCGTCCGCGACTTCGTGGACAAGGAGATCATCCCGGTCGCGACCGGCCTGGAGCACCGCGACGAGTACCCGCAGCAGATCGTCGACGGCCTGAAGGAACTCGGCCTGTTCGGTCTGATGATCCCCGAGGAGTACGGGGGTCTGGGCGAGTCGCTCCTCACCTACGCCCTGTGTGTGGAGGAGATCGCGCGCGGCTGGATGTCGGTGTCCGGCATCATCAACACGCACTTCATCGTGGCGTACATGCTCAAGCAGCACGGTACGGAGGAGCAGAAGGACCACTTCCTGCCGCGCATGGCGGCCGGCGACATCCGGGGCGCGTTCTCCATGTCGGAGCCGGCGCTGGGTTCCGACGTGTCGGCGATCTCGTCGAAGGCGGTGAAGGACGGCGACGCGTACGTCCTGAACGGCCAGAAGATGTGGCTGACGAACGGCGGCACGTCGTCCCTGGTGGCCGTTCTGGTCCGGAGTGACGAAGGACACCCCGAAGGCACGGCGCCGCACAAGTCGATGACGACCTTCCTGGTGGAGAAGGAGCCCGGGTTCGGCGAGGTCCGGCCCGGGCTGACCATCCCGGGCAAGATCGACAAGATGGGCTACAAGGGCGTCGACACGACCGAGCTCATCATGGACGGCCTGCGCATTCCGGCGGACCGCGTGCTCGGCGGGGTCACCGGCCGCGGTTTTTACCAAATGATGGACGGCGTCGAGGTCGGCCGGGTCAATGTGGCGGCACGCGGCTGCGGTGTCGCCCAGCGCGCCTTCGAGCTCGGTGTCCGGTACGCCCAGCAGCGGCACACCTTCGGCAAGCAGATCGCCCAGCACCAGGCCATTCAGTTCAAGCTCGCGGAGATGGCTACCAAGGTGGAGGCGGCGCATGCGATGATGGTGAACGCCGCACGCAAAAAGGATTCCGGAGAACGAAACGACCTTGAAGCAGGGATGGCGAAGTACCTCGCGTCCGAGTACTGCAAGGAGGTCGTGGAGGACGCCTTCCGGATCCACGGCGGCTACGGCTTCTCCAAGGAGTACGAGATCGAGCGCCTCTACCGCGAGGCGCCGATGCTGCTGATCGGCGAGGGCACCGCCGAGATCCAGAAAATGATCATCGGCCGCAGACTGCTCGAAGAGTATCGATTCCAGGGCTGAATGTCCGGATACGGGGTGTTTTCGTGGGCTACAGGATCACGCCCCGTCAGCACCCTCCGGCCATCGACTCGACTGACTGGCTTACCCAGTTGTCGCCCGGAGCCGCTACGATCGCCGGAAAGCCGCCGTCCCCCGTCCATGTGCGCGGCACTATCCGCTACGAAGGTCATCCATGCCCCACAGCCAAACCTCTGCATCTCGCGACAGCATCGCCGGCGTGCGCCTCGCGCGCGGAGCATCGCCGTGGCTCCTGCCGACCGTCGCCACCGCAGCCGTCAGCCTGGTCCGCGCCCGCCGCTCGGGTGCCGCCAAGGCCGTAGCCGTCCCCGTTACCGCTCTCGCGGCGGGGATGCTGTGGTTCTTCCGCGACCCCGAGCGCGAGATCACCCGGGGCCGGGTCATCTCGCCCGCCGACGGTGTGGTGCAGAGCATCATGCCGTGGAAGGACGGCCGGACCCGCGTCGCGATCTTCATGAGCCCGCTCAATGTTCACGTCAACCGCGCGCCACTGGCCGGCACGGTGACGTCGGTCGAGCACATCCCCGGTGGATTCGTTCCCGCCTTCAACAAGGAGAGCGAGAACAACGAGCGCGTCGTCTGGCACTTCGACACCGAGCTCGGTGACATCGAGATGATCCAGATCGCCGGCGCGGTCGCCCGCCGCATCGTGCCCTACGTGCCCGAGGGCACCAAGGTCGAGCAGGGCGAGCGGATCGGTCTCATCCGGTTCGGCTCCCGTGTCGACCTCTACCTGCCCGAGGGCGTGGAGATCGACGTCGAGGTGGGCCAGAAGACCATGGCTGGGGTGACTCGCATTGACCGTGGTTGATCCGGAGAAGACCAGTGCCGGCTGGGTGCCCGGCGCCGACGAGACCGACGACGAGGAGGAGATGCCCCTCTCTCTCCGCCTGTCGATAGCCGACACCCTCACCCTCGGCAACGCCACCTGCGGCTTCATGGCCGTGTACTTCACCACCACCGGCATCCTGATCCCGCACCTCATGGGCAGCCAGGAGACCGGGATGGCCCGGCACAGCGCGGCCACCGCCGTGATCCTCATGCTGTGCGCGGCGGTCTTCGACCTGTTCGACGGCCTGGTGGCCCGCAAGCTGCGCTCCTCCCCCATGGGCGCGGAGCTCGACAACCTCTCGGACCTGATCAGCTTCGGTCTGGCGCCGGCGTACTTCGTCCTCGTCTACGGCATGGTCGCGGACGACGCGCACCAGAAGGTGGCCGCGGTCGGGGCGATCGTGGTGCTGCTGGCGGTGGTGCTGAGGCTTGCGAGGTTCTCCTGCGTCACCGTCAAGGACGGCACCTTCCAGGGCATGCCGTCCCCGTTCGGCGCGCTGACCGTCGTCTCGATCGTGCTCCTCGAGCTGCCGTTCGTGGCGACGGTGCTGGCCGTGCTGGGCACCGCCTGGCTGATGGTGAGCCGGGTCGAGTACCCGAAGCCGCGGGGCCCCCTCGCGGTCGCGATGCTCTCCTGGATCGTGCTGGCCATGGGCCTGCTGGCGGCCTGGGCCTTCGACGCCCCGGGCGGCCAGCTGCTCCTGCAGACCGGCTGCGCGCTGCAGCTGGTGCTGGGCGCGGTGATCCCGCTGTTCGCCACGGCTCGCCGGGTGAACAACTTCCGCGGCAATCGCCGCGAGGCGAGGGCGGCGCAGCCGTAACGCCTGCCGCTTCGGGCCCCGGACCCTGTGGGGTCCGGGGCCCTTTGCCGTGCGGGCACCCGGCGTGGGGGCGGGCCCTGCCGGGGCCCTGCCCCCTGGTAGGGCGCGACCGGGCGGCCTCAGCTCAGGAAGTCCCGGGCGATCCGCTCCGCGGTGCGTTCCAGGAGCGGGCCCGCCTCCGCGACGCACGTCGCCACGTCCGGCTCGAGATCGGTCAGCGCGTACGCCCGCCGGATCCCCGCCCGCCCCAGCTCCTGCGGCGCCAGCGCGAGCCGCCCGCACACCGCGACGACCTCCTTGCCGGCGGCACGGGCCGCGGCGGCCACCCCCGCCGGGGCCTTGCCGTGCAGGGTCTGCTCGTCCAGCGAGCCCTCCCCGGTGATCACGAGGTCGGCCCGCTCCAGCGCCGGCGCGAAGCCGAGGACGTCCAGCATGACCTCGATACCGGGCCGGAACCGGGCTCCGAGGAGCAGCGCGCCGTACCCGATGCCGCCGGCCGCGCCCGCACCCGGCGAGGCGGCGAACTCGGCGGCCCCGGCCCCGGCCGGCTCCTCCAGCACCTTCACGAAGTGCGCGAGCGCCGCGTCCAGCCGCCCTACGTCCTCCGGGGAGGCGCCCTTCTGCGGGCCGTAGACCGCCGGGGCGCCCTTCGGGCCGGTCAGCGGGTTGTCGACATCGCTGGCGAGCACGAGCTCGACCTCGCCGAGGCGCGGGTCCAGGCCCGACAGATCCGCCGAGGCCAGCCCGGCGAGACCGGCGCCGCCCGGCGTCACCGGCTCGCCGTCGGCCTTCAGGAAGCGGGCGCCCAGCGCGGCCAGCATGCCGGCGCCGCCGTCCGTGGTGGCGCTGCCGCCGACCCCGAACACAAGGGTGCGCGCGCCCGCGTCGAGCGCGGCCGTCAGCAGCTCGCCGGATCCGTACGTGGACGCCGTCAGCGGTGCGAGGACACCGCCCGGCAGCCGCGCGAGTCCGCTGGCCTCCGCCATCTCCACCACGGCGGTGTCGCCGCGCAGTGCGAACGCCGCGGTGACCTCGTCGCCGAGGGGACCGGTGACCCGTACCTCCCGCCGGTCGAACCCGGCCGCGACCGCCGCGGCCACCGTGCCGTCGCCTCCGTCGGCCACGGGCAGCGCCTCGACCTCGAGGCCGGGCACCACCCGGCGCAGCCCGGCGGTCACCCGCTCGGCGACCTCCACCGCCGTCAGCGACCCCTTGAACTTGTCCGCGGCGACGAGCACCCGCCGCACCGGCGCTTCCGACTGCGCCGATCGCTTACCACTCACTGCGTCGTCCGCCACTTCCGCCATCCCTTGCTCTCCGGGCCCGTCCGCATGCCGGGTCGGCCGCGCCACCACCGGTCCCAGGGTCTGTCCGGCAGATCATGCCGGAGACGCGGGGGCCGGCACGCCCTCCTCCGGCTTGACCCGCCGGACAGACCCTAGCCCTCGGCCCCCGGACCGTCATGTCCCTGCCCAGCCCGTGGAACGGCCTCGGCGTGCGGAGCCCCCGGCGCGTGCGCCGTCCGGTGCCGGTCGCGGAACCGGCATGTGCTGCCGTGCGCCCTGGCCGGCCGGGCTTCCGCCCGAGGTGGGGCCGTTCGCCGCCACTACCCTTCCCGCATGACCATCGCTCAGGACGCTCAGGACTACGCCACCTATATCGCCTCGCTCCCCCGGGTCCTCGCCGGCGCCGCCGCCCTCTTCCGGGACGGCGAGGGCCGCGTACTGCTCGTCGAGCCGAACTACCGTGAGGGGTGGGCACTGCCCGGCGGCACGATCGAGTCGGACGAGGGCGAGACCCCCCGGCAGGGAGCCCGGCGCGAGACGGCCGAGGAGATCGGGCTCGACCGCGAGCTCGGACGGCTGCTCGTCGTGGACTGGGTGCGCGGCCCCGGACGGCCGCCGGTGGTGGCCTACCTGTACGACGGCGGGGTGCTCGGCTCGGACGACCTCGCCGCGATCCGCCTCCAGGAGTCGGAGCTGCTGTCCTGGCGGCTCGTGCCGCGCGAGGAGCTGACAGGCCGTCTCCCCGGTTCCCTCGGACGTCGTGTGCTGGCCGCCCTGGATGTCCTCGCCGACGGTTCGGGCACCGCGGAGCTGGAGGACGGCCATCGAGCGAACTGAGGCGAACGAAGCCGGCCGAAGCCGATGCCGAACCGATCGGGACTCGACGGAGTCCGGAAGTCCGCCGGGCGCCGCGATGAACGCCCTGTGACACCACGACGACGCCTTACGTGACGGACGGCATCGGCATGGCCGCCGCGGACGCCGGCACCATCCGCTACGACACGGTGGCCGTGGCGCTGTCCGTGCTGATCGCCGGCCCGGTGGCGGACCTCGTCCTGACCGTGGTGATCGTCGTGCTCGACTCCGGGACGGTGCTCGGGAACGACGAGGGACGCCGCGACGCGCGGACCGCGGCGGGTGGCGCGTTCACCCCCGGGCGGTCCCCGTCCGTCGCCCGTGTCCCCCCGGTACGGGGCCCCTGACGGGGCCGGGGAGCAGTGGCTGCCGGAACAGGCCCGGGCCCCGCTCGAGCTCCAGCAGTCGCTGCTTGCGGTGCAGACCGCCCCCGTACCCGGTGAGGCCGCCGCTCGCGCCGATGACCCGGTGGCAGGGGATGACGATGCCGATCGGGTTGCGGCCGTTGGCCAGCCCCACGGCCCTGGACGCCTTCGGATTTCCGAGGTCCTCGGCGAGTTCACCGTAGGTGCGGGTCTCGCCGTAGGGGATGCGCGTCAGCAGGTCCCAGACGCGGCGCTGGAACGGGGTGCCGTGCGGGCGCAGTTCCAGGGTGAACTCCTTCAGCCCGCCCGCGAAGTAGGCCTCCAGTTGTTCCTCGGCCTCGGCGAAGGCCCTCGCGCCGTCGACGCGGTCTCCGAAGGCCTCCTCCGCAGGGCGGTGGCGCTGGTCGGTCATGTAGAGGCCGCACAGGACGCCGCCGTCGTCGGCGACGAGCGTCAGCGGGCCGTACGGGCTGTCGATCACGGTGTGCTGCTTCATACGTCCTCATGTCGGCAGGATGTTGATCGGGTGGCTGTCCGTCGCCCACAGGTACTGCACCGCGTACGCCCGCCAGGGCCGCCAGGCCGCCGCGTGTGCGGTGAGCGCGGCGGGGGTGGAGGGCAGGCCGAGTTCCCGGGCGGCGCGGCGGATGCCGAGGTCGGTGGGGAGGAAGGCGTCGGGGTCGCCGAGGGCGCGCATGGCGATGACGTCGGCGGTCCAGGGGCCGAAGCCCGGGAGGGCGAGGAGCTTCGCACGGGCCTCGGGCCAGTCGCTCTCGACGCCCAGGCGCAGGCTGCCGTCCACGAGTGCGCGCACCAGGGTGGTGAAGGTGGCGCGGCGGGCGCGGGGCAGGGCCAGGGTTTCGGGGTCCAGGTCCGCGAGTGCCTCGGGCGAGGGGAAGAGGTGGGTGAGTCCGCCCTCCGGGTCCGGGTCGTGCACCGGTTCGCCGTACGCGGTGACCAGGCGGGCCGCGTGGGTGCGGGCGGCCGCGGTGGAGACCTGCTGTCCGAGCACGGCCCGGACGGCGAACTCCGCCTCGTCGACCGCACGCGGGACCCGGCGTCCGGGGGCTTTGTCCACGAGGGGTGCGAGAACCGGGTCGGTGCGCAGCCGGTCGTCGACGGCCACCGGGTCGGCATCCAGGTCGAGGAGGCGGCGGCAGCGGCTGATGGCGACGGTGAGGTCGCGCGGGTCGGTGAGGGTGAGACGGCAGGCGATGTGGTCGGGCCGCGGGGCCAGGGCCACGAAGCCGTGCCCGTGCGGCAGCCGCAGGGTGCGCCGGTAGGCGCCGTCCCGCCATTCCTCCACGCCCGGTACGGCGGTGGCGGCGAGGTGGCCGAAGAGGTTGTCGGGGGTGAGCGGGGCCCGGAACGGCAGGCGCAGCGACAGAGCGGCGGGGGTGCCGGTGGCCGCAGGGGTACCGGCGGGGCCGGGGGGTGCGGCAGGACCGGACGTCCGCTTCGGCGCGCGGGCGCGCAGATCGCTCGGGGCGAGGGCGAAGACCTCGCGCACGGTGTCGTTGAAGGTACGGACGGAGGAGAAGCCGGCGGCGAAGGCGATCTCCGCCATCGGCAGGTCCGTCGTCTCGATGAGCAGCCGCGCGGTCTGCGCGCGCTGGGCCCGCGCGAGGGCGAGGGGCCCGGCGCCCAGCTCGGCGAGCAGTTGGCGTTCGACCTGTCGGGTGCTGTAGCCGAGCCTGGCGGCGAGGCCGGGCACGCCCTCCCGGTCCACGATCCCGTCGGCGATCAGCCGCATGGCGCGGGCCACGGCGTCGGCCCGCCGGTTCCACTCCGGTGAGCCGGGGCTGGTGTCGGGACGGCACCGCTTGCAGGCCCGGAACCCCGCCTGCTGGCAGGCCGCCGCGCTCGGGTGGAAGACCATGTTCTCGGGTTTGGGCGGTACCACCGGGCAGCTGGGCCGGCAGTAGATGCCGGTGGTCAGGACCGCGGTGAAGAACCAGCCGTCGAACCGCGCGTCCTTGGAGCGCACGGCACGCACGCAGCGTTCGTTGTCGGTGTGCATCCCCTTCTGCATGGGTCAAGCATCGGGCACGGACCGGGCCCGGTCTCGCGGGAATCCGACGTGAACCTCAGCCGGCCTGCGCCGCCCCGGTTCGCCACGCCGACTCGCGCAGCAGCCGCAGCCCGTTGAGGCCGACCAGGACGGTCGAGCCCTCGTGGCCGGCGACGCCGAGCGGGAGCGGGAGGTGGCCGATCAGGTCCCACAGGACCAGGACGGTGATGGCCGTGCCGGCGATGACGAGGTTCTGCACGACCAGTCGGCGGGCGGTCCGGGACAGCCGTACGACCGCGGGCACGGCGGCGAGTTCGTCCCGCACGACGACGGCGTCCGCGGTCTCCAGGGCCAGGTCGGAGCCCGCGCGGCCCATGGCGATGCCCGCGTGGGCGGCGGCGAGGGCGGGCGCGTCGTTGACGCCGTCGCCGACGAACAGGACCTTGCGGCCGGCGTCCTGGAGGTCCCGTACGGCGTGCACCTTGGCCTCGGGCAGGAGGCCGGCGCGGACGTCCGTGAGGCCGGTCCCGGCGGCCACCCGGGCGGCGGCGCGCGCGTTGTCGCCGGTCAGCAGGACGGGCGCGGTGCCGGTGAGGGCGGTCAGCGCGGCGGTCGCCCCGGGGGCGTCGGGGCGGAGGCGGTCGGTGAGGGCGAGGGTGCCGACGGGGACACCGTCGCGGGTGACGTGGACGAGGGTCTCGCCGCCGTCCGGTCCGAGCAGCCGTTCGCCCGTCTCGGCAGCCTTCCGGTCCGCGCCGACTGCCGTCTCCGCGTGGCCGACGGTCACGACGTGTCCGGCGACGGTGGCGGTGACGCCGCGGCCGGGGGTGGCCGTGAAGTCCGTGGCGGGGGTGAGGGGCAGGGCGCGGGCGCGGGCGGCGGCCACCACGGCACGGGCCAGCGGGTGCTCGCTGGCGTGCTCGGCGGACGCGGCCAGGGCGACCAGGGCGTCCTCGTCGAGGCCGGAGCCGGGCAGCGGACGTACGGCCCTCACCTCGGGGGTGCCTTCGGTGAGGGTGCCCGTCTTGTCGAGGGCGGTCGCGTCGATCTCGCCGAGGCGTTCCATCGCGACCGCCGACTTGACCAGGACGCCGTGCCGTCCCGCGTTGGCGATGGCGGAGAGCAGGGGCGGCATCGTGGCGAGCACGATCGCGCAGGGCGAGGCGACGATCATGAAGGTCATCGCCCGCAGCAGGGCGTCGGTGAGGTTCTCGCCGAAGGCGAGCGGGATGCCGAACACCGCGAGCGTGGCGGCCACCACGCCGACCGCGTACCGCTGTTCGATCTTCTCGATGAACAGCTGGGTCGGCGCCTTGGTCCGGGACGCCTCCTCGACCAGGGCGACGATGCGGGCGATCACCGAGTCGGCCGGGTCGCGTCCGACCCGCACCCGCAGGACGCCGGTGCCGTTGAGGGTGCCGGCGAAGACCTCGTCGCCGGGGCGTTTGACGACCGGCAGCGACTCGCCGGTGATGGTGGCCTGGTCGGCCTCGCCGACGCCGTCCAGGACGGTGCCGTCGGCGCCGATGCGCTCACCGGGGCGGACCAGCAGGACATCGCCGGGGGCGAGGTCGGCGGTGGGTACCGACTCCTCGCCGGTGCCGGTCAGCCGGGTCGCCGTGGCGGGCGCGAGGTCGAGCAGTCCGCGTACGGAGTCGGCGGTGCGGGCGGTGGCCAGGGCTTCCAGGGCGCCGGAGGTGGCGAAGATGACGATGAGCAGGGCGCCGTCGAGCACCTGGCCGATGGCGGCGGCGCCGAGCGCGGCGACGATCATCAGGAGGTCGACGTCGAGGGTCCTCCCGCGCAGCGCGCGAAGCCCTTCGAGGGCCGGTTCCCAGCCGCCGCACCCGTAGGCGACCGCGAACGGGACACCGCTCACCCAGCCCGGCGCCCCGCCGAGGTCCAGTGCGAGACCGGCCAGGAAGGCGACGAGCGAGGCGAGCGCCCACCGCGCCTCCGGGAGGGCGAGCACGCGGGTGCGGCGGCGCCCCGCCGGGACACCGGTGGACGGCGGGGGCGCGGGAGCGAGAGTCATGGACACGGACGCCACCATACAGGAACACATGAAGACTCATTCATCTGTTCATTCACTCAGGTGTTCGTGACCGGTGGGTAGGATGTCCGTATGGGTCATGGAGCCGTCATCCCCGCGCAGGACGACGCCGAGCGTGTCCGCCTCGACGCGGACAATGTCGCGAAGGTCGCCACCACGCTCCAGGCCCTGTCCACTCCGTCCCGGCTGCTGATCCTCGCCCGGCTGCGCGAAGGGCCTCTGCCGGCCACGGAGTTGGCGGCGGAGGTGGGCATGGAGCAGTCGGCCTGCTCGCACCAGCTGCGGCTGCTGCGCAACCTGGGCCTGGTGGTGGGCGAGCGCCGGGGCCGTTCCGTGGTGTACGCGCTGCACGACCACCATGTCGCCGGGCTGCTGGACCAGGCGGTGTACCACGTGGAGCATCTGCGTCTCGGGATCACCGACGCGGCCGGGTGACCGCGCCGGTCCCGTGGGAGCTCGCTGCTTGCTGCTCGGGCCGGCCGCCCGCTCCGGTCGGTGAACTCCCCCGCCGCGGGCCGCCGTGAGAGCGCCCTCCCCTCGTCCGTGAACAGCGGGCGCGGACCGCGACTGCCGGCGGAGGGAAGCCTGCGGGGCGGGCCCGCGGTCGCGTGGACCCGCCCCGTGACCACGGCGCGGAACTCCTGCCTGCCGGAGCCGGGCGGGTCGGCTCCGTCAGGCGTGGCACGGAGCCGGGTCCTCCCGCTGCGCGGGCATCCCCGCCCGTGCCCGGGCGAGCAGAGCGGCCGGGTCGGGATCCGCCTGCAGGAACCGCAGTACCAGCATCCACCACTGGTCGAGCCGCTCCCTCCAGTTCCGCCCGCCCGGCATCTCGTCGGTCAGGGTGCAGAGCCCGAAGAACGCGCACACGAGCGTCACGGCCGCGGCCGACGGCTCGACCCCCTCCGCGAGTTCGCCTCTGGTGCGGGCCTGTGCGAGAAGCCGGGTGGCGGCCACCGACCAGGCGTCGAACGGCGTGGGTACGTCGGCCTCGATGGTGCGGCGTTCCGCCCACAGCCGTGCACCGGCACGTGCGACGACGTCCTCACTGAGGGACTGCGCGACCCGGAAGCTGAGACCGACCAGCTTCTCCAGCGGAGGGACGCCGGGCCTGGCGTAGACGGCGTCGAGCTGCGGCCAGGTGGCGAACTGCTCGCGGACCACGGCCAGCGCCAGCTTCTCCTTGCTGGAGTAATGGAAATAGATCGCCCCACTGGTTCTTCCCGAGTGATCACTTATGTCGTTGACACTCGTTCCCGCATATCCCCGCTCGACGAATAGATGTGCTGCCGATTCCAACAGCACTTTGCGGGTTGCACGCGCCCTGTCCTGCACTCCAGTTCCACCTTCGCTCAAACGCGCCAACGCTATGACGGGAAAATCCAGGCACCACCCGTTGAGGCACATGAGCAGTGCGCGAAGATCTTATTATTCTTCGACCATGCGCGGGAACGGGCTGTAACGCACCCCGGGGTGGGCCCCGCCGAACAGAATCGTTTCAGCTGAGCGCGGGAACCCCGCCCCGACCGACGCCGCGGCACACCGGAAACAGCTTTCACCAGGCGTGTTGAACGTCCCCCAAGCGCTCCGACTTCTTTCTCCGTCCCGCGAACGAGAGGCCGACGACCTCCGGCCGGGACATTCCCTTGTACCCGAATTGGTGATTGCGGAAATCGAAGAAGCGAAATTAACGTAACGACCACGATGTTTTTGGGGATCGCCCGAAAACGACGACCCGCGTCCGCCACAGCGCGCTCCGTCACGCTCGCACGACCGCGGCAGCCGTACGGGATCCCCCGTCACCACTCGTGTCCGCGAGTGGATCACTCACATCCCGGTACACGCCTGCGCCCCGGCACCGAACCGGTCGGCGCGGCCTTGGAGAACGGCAGTGGCATGACAGTTCATCGCATCCTTTCCTGGTCACCCGCCGCCATCGTCTTCGACTGCGACGGCACCCTGATGGACACGGAACAGCACTGGCAGGAGGCCCGGAGCATCACGTTCCGGGCGTTCGGCCTCAAACCGCCGGCCGGGTTCGCCGAGCGGGCGAAGGGCATGCACTACACCGAGTGCGGCGCGCTCATGGCCGAGGAGACCGGGAAGCCGGGCCTCGTGGAGGACCTGACCAGCACACTCCTCGACACCTTCACCACACTCGTCGACCAGGACCCTGTCACCATGCCGGGCGCCGCCGCCCTGGTCCGGCTGGCCGCCCGCCACCTCCCCCTCGCCGTGGCGAGCAACTGCCCCCGCGAGGTGGTGGAGTCGTGCCTGGACCGGGCCGGACTTCTCGGCTGCTTCGGCCACGTCGTGGTCGCCGGCGAGGACGTACGGCCGAAGCCGCAGCCCGACGTCTACCGGGTGGCCGCCCGTCTCTGCGGCGTGCCGCCCGAGGAGGCGCTGGCCGTGGAGGACTCGTTGACCGGCATGGAGTCGGCCCGCCGGGCGGGACTGCGCGTCCTCGGCATCGGACCGTGCCCGCCGGGGCCGGAGGCGGAGAAGGCCGACCTGTGGGTCGCGAGCCTCGCCGACGGTGAACTGCTGTCGTGGGCCCACAGCCGGATCGGCGCGTAGAGGGCACCGGGCCCGGACGGGGAAACGTTCAGGCGGTGGGGAGATGAGGCGCCAGGGTGTGCACGGTCGCGGCGGCGGAGGCGAAGAACAGGGCAACGCCCACCGCCCCGGGATCCGGGATGCCTGTCACCCGGTCGCCCAGGTAGCTCGCCCGGCCCCTGCGCGCCGTCAGGGACGCGGTGTCCCGCACCCCCTGCCATGCGCCGTCCGCCGCCGCGGCCAGGGCCGCCGCGGGCGGAGTGCCCTCCGCCGCCCGCAACGCGGCGGCGGCCGGGGCCAGCGCATCGACGAGTGTTTTGTCCCCGGGCGCGGCACCGCCCACACGGCGGATGGCGGCCAGGCCCTGGGCGGTGCCTTCGGCGAGCGCACCCGTGGTCAACCCGCCGCCGGGGTCGGCGGTGGAATCGGCGGCCCTGCTCAACGCCTGGAACAACAGACCGAACAGGGGGCCGCTGGTCCCACCGATCTCGTCGAGGAA
The DNA here is from genome assembly GCF_042717095.1 of Streptomyces sp. NPDC058632. Taxonomy (NCBI): domain Bacteria; kingdom Bacillati; phylum Actinomycetota; class Actinomycetes; order Kitasatosporales; family Streptomycetaceae; genus Streptomyces; species Streptomyces sp. NPDC058632. The sequence goes on from NZ_JBHXQZ010000063.1 coordinate 45,524, forward strand.
GGCGGTGGCCACAACTCCCAGCTCCTTCGCGGAGCCGACCGAACCTCCCGTCCGGTCGAGCAGCAGCCCGGCGGCCCGGACCCCCGCGGCGAGATTGGTCCCGAAGTCGCCGTCTCCCGCCTTCTGGTCCAGCTCGGTCAGCTCGGCCTCGGTGGCGTACACCGATGCGGCGAAGCGACGCATCCAGTCACGGGTCTGCGCGGTGTCGAAAGCGGCGGTCGTCATGATGCCGTCCTCCTGCTCCTGTCACGGGCCGTCGGGCGCGGACCCCCTCGGCCCCTGACCACTGACCACTCACCACTCACCACCGCCACGCCGGGGTGTGGACCGGCGCATCGTAGAAGTCCAGCACCCTGCGGTCGGCGACCATGAGGGTCAGGGAGAAGCCCCGCATGTCGAGTGCCGTGACGTAGTCGCCGACGAGGTGCCGGGCGAGCCGGACCCGCCGGGCGTCGAGGACGCGGCCCAGCTCGCCGAAGATGCCGTACAGCTCGAGCGACGTGACCGAGCCCAGACCGTTGACCAGGGCGACGACCGGATCGTCGGGTCCGGGGCGCAGTACGTCCAGCAGCGCCCCCGCCATGTCCTCCACCAGCACGCCGACCTGTTTCTGGCTGCGGGTGCGGTCGGCGCGTTCACCATGGATACCGACGCCGTACTCCAGTTCGCCGGACGGCAGCGCGAAGGCCGGCTCACCGGTGACCGGTGCGTGGTGAGCGGCGGAGGCGACGGCAAGCGTCCGGCATCGGCCTGCCACAAAGGTGCCGAGTTCCACCAGTGCGTCGAGCCCCATTCCGGTGTCCGCGGCGCCGCCCAGGACCTTCTCCACCAGGACCGTGGCACCCGTGCCGCGGCGCCCGGCGGCGATGTCCTCGGAGTCGGAGGCGAGGTCGTCGTCGACGAGGACCCTCCCGCAGGCGATCCCCGCGTCGGCGAGCCGCTCGGCCGCGATACCGAAGTTGATCCGGTCGCCCGTGTAGTTCTTCACGATGTGCAGCACGCCGTGCGGCCCTGCCACCGCGCGGGAGGCCCGGAAGATCTGCCGGTTGTGCGGAGAGGCGAAGACCCTGCCGGGGCAGGCGGCATCGAGCATGCCCGCACCGACGTATCCGGCGTGCAGGGGTTCGTGTCCCGACCCGCCACCCGAGAGAAGCCCCACGGCCCGTGTCGGCGCGGGGTGCCGGGCGGTGACGTATCCGTCCGCGGGGTCGTAGTCCACGAGGTCCTCGTGAGCGCGGGCGAATCCGGACAGCGCGTCGGGGACGAGTTCACCGGTGCCGTTCTCGAAGTACCTGGTCATGTACGGCACCCCTTCCGTCCCCGGCGGCGAGGCCGGACGAGTCGGCCTCCGGACGAGGCCTCCATGGTGTGGGTGACACGACGTGGACGGCAACTCGCGCAGCGTACCGACCGGGAAAGCGGGCCCTGCGTGTCGGCCGATCGGGTCATGGAGGGGACGCGCCGACCGGTTCCCACACGCTCCTGAGCAGGGCGTCCCGGCGAAGGCGAAAGCGCTGTCGGCGTCCGGTCCCACGTCACCGAAGCCGAAACCGCTCCCCTGCTGAAGTCCGCCGGCAAGCCGCTGGGGCGTTCACTCGCGGGTTCGACGACCCCCGATCCGAACGTCACGGAGCACGCGGTCGGTGCGCCCGGAACCCCCCAGCGGTCCGCCAGGGGTGACACGCCTCGCACCGCTCGGGAACCGCACGGCCTTCGACGACGCGCTCGCAGGCGGGCTGCGCGTCGCAGTGCTCCAGGCCGCTGCGGACCACCGGCAGGGTCCGGTGGGAAGCGACTTGGCCGCCGCGTCCCAGCCGTGGAGCGCGCCGGACGGC